>JAJZTK010000091.1 GCA_021849045.1 Deltaproteobacteria bacterium
TCTATCGTCATGTTCGGCTATGCGGTCAACACCGATGTAAAGCATGTGGCAACCGCGGTGCACGATCTGGACAACAGCCGGGAAAGCCGGGAGTTTATCGCCCGCCTCAGCCGGTCCGGCTACTTCGATATCGACATGCATGTCGACCGTGAGAACCAGCTGGGCGAGCTGTTGGACAGCGGCAAGGCCACCATGGCGGTGAAGATCGGTCCCGGCTTTGCCGGCGCCCTGGCCGGCGGACGGAGCGCGCCGGTGCAGGTGATCGTCGACGGCAGCGAAGCCTCGTCGGCCGGGATCATCGTCGGCCATGTGACCGCCATTGCCACCCGGTTCAGCGACAGTGTTCTGGTGGAGCGGCTTGCCCGTCAGCAGGGGGTGCGCCCCAGGATCGGTCGGGTGGAACTGGCGGGAAGAAGCTGGTTCAACGAAAACCTGGAAAGCCGGAACTACTATGTGCCGGGAGTGACGGCACTGCTGCTCCTCATCACCACCATGATGCTCTCCAGCATGGCCGTGGTGCGGGAGAAGGAGATCGGCACCATGGAGCAGATCATCGTCACCCCCATCCGGCGCTGGGAGTTCATCCTGGGAAAGACGATCCCGTTTGCCTGCATCGGCTACACCAACCTCCTGGTTGTGACACTGGTCGCGATCTACTGGTTTGACATCCCCTTCCGGGGGAACGTCCTGGTATTGATCGCCGCCACGGCCGCCTACATGCTCTGCACACTCGGCTTCGGACTGCTCATCTCCACGGTCAGCCATACCCAGCAGCAGGCGATGATGAGTTCGTTCATGTTCACCTTCCCGGCCATGCTCCTGTCCGGCTTCGCCTTCCCCATCGCCAACATGCCGCTGACCATCCAGTGGCTCACCTTCCTGAACCCGCTCCGCTACTACCTGGTCATCGTGCGCGGGGTCTTCCTCAAGGGGATCGGCTTCGGCATCCTCTGGCCGGAGTTTGTCGGGCTGCTGATCCTCGGCGGCACCATCCTCCCCGTTGCCATCTGGCGCTTCAAAAAGACCGTCAGCTGAGGCGATGGTTCAACACGAGAGTCAACAAGAATATCCCCCTACATATTTCAACTCAACACTACGTGGGGAAATGGCGGGCAATTAATTTGCGACTGCGTCATTTCACTGCAAACCTCGCACTATCCAACCAAAATATAAATAGCAACGTTCCGTAGTCTTTTCAATTTGCAGTTACAACAATGAGCTATTGTGCTAAATATTTTAAGTAGTTACAACACCAAACAGCGATCCGATACGCCATTCCACGGCATATTTATTGCTTTCATTAAAATTGAGAATTCCTTTATTTTCAGCAGTTGCAATGAATCTGACATTCTCGATTGCACAACAGTACATATCAAGTTCGTCTGCTCTACGATTGCATATGACCATACTCAAGAAAAATCTTGCTGCGGTAGCGCTTATCCTCATGGTTGCCTTCCTCGTCTTCGGGGAGAGGTCTACGCGGGTCGTACTTTCGCTCCATGTGCCCAACGTTTGCCACATCGATGCTGATAACGGCGAACTCGACCTGGCAAATCGTACTGACAACGAGCTGAAGTATTTTCAGCAGGCTGTTGTTTTGAATGGGACCGCTTCTCCCTTCCATGCTCCGCTCGTTGCATTTCCGACCTTCATCGACGCACTTCCAATCTATCAAACTTGAAAACATTCCGTGCAGCGATTTTTGCGCTGAAGAGCAAGGATCTGCGGAATTCTACGGATACGAAATAGCGGCTCCGGTACGACACCAGGGGGAGATTAATATGAAAACGTCATTACAAAGGAAAATCCGCAGAATAGCCACCGGGGCCAAGGTGGGGCTGGTGCTGGCTCTTGCCACGTTGTTGGTTGCCGGGCTGTCCCATGCAGGTCTGCTCCACAATAGTACCGAGTTTCCCGGCTCTACCAAGTGGCCGAACGGTTGGGGAATTGCCGGCGGCCAGTACGGCGCTTTTAACTGTTCCACCTGCCATATCCCCGACAGTTCCAACATTAAACAAGTACGGAGCACAATCACCGCTCCGCTCGGCAACTGGAGTTCGTCGAACAGTCCGGGCGTGTCGGTGACGTTCCTGAACCTGACCGGCATGGGGCGTGACAACGACAACCACACCACCTCGAACCGCATCTGCGAAGTCTGCCACAGCCGGAACAAGTATCACAACTACAACACCACACGGAACTCCGGCGGAACGATGCATAACAACAGCACCGACTGCGTCGGCTGCCATTCGCACAAGGCGGCGTTCAAAGGGTCAGAATCCAGCGGCGGCCAGCCATGTACCACCTGCCACAACAGCGGCAGCTTCGCTTCCGCTCTGAAGGGGGCAAACGGCTATCACCACTATCTGCAAAGCACCGATACCGCCACATACGGGAAGGTTGCGCAACCCGTCACCATGGGGGGAGCGGCGGACACGAATCGCACGTGCCTCATGTGCCATGTGGACCACGACATCTTCCGCCCCGATCTGAACCCGAACCCCGGCAGCGGCAGGGGAAAGAACCTCCGCGCCGATATTTCGACAACCCCCACCGCTACGGATACGGCCAGCTATGCCAACACCGACTTCCTGCCGGACGCCACGAAAAACGGCGGCATTTGCATCTCCTGCCACCGGACGGCGCAGACGAATCTTGGCTACACCCAGCCGGACGGTTCGCTGAGAAAACCGGCGATTCCCTATCCCGATACGGTTCAGAAGCAGGTGTTCGTCTTCATGAGCTCCGCCCACAACTATACCGTAACATCCACCTTTTCCGGCACCGGCACCAACACGTTCGCCGCCAACTGCACCAAGTGCCACAACGATACGCTGAACCCCAAGTCCGGCTACAATGCGCAAGGCAGTTCACGGGTGAAGTTCGGCAACCATACCACCTCAATCCCCCAGATGCTGACCACCTTCGGCGCTCAGGTGACCTCGTCGCAGAAGGCCGATTTCTGTTTCAAGTGCCACGGCAATGTGGACCCGTTCAGAACGACGACCCCGAACATCAACGTCTACCGCTCCACGTCGCAATTCGACTGGTACAGCACGACCGCCATGACCGCCAGAACCAAGAACATCGCCGCCGACTATAACGACCCGGCTCTGACCCACAAGCACCAGGTCCAGCTTGCTGCTTATATAGGCAAACATAAGCCCGGCGAAACCAGGGCCGAGCTCTCCGCCAACAAGCATGTCACCTGTGACGACTGCCATAACCATCACGGCGCGAAAAAGGGGCTCCATGTGCAGGGGGGACCGCGGAACCTCTCCCCGGCCCTGACCGGGGCCATGGGGGTAACGCCGCCTACCTGGATTGCATGGTCGACCGCCCGGGCCGCCGGGACGACGGTAACCTGGCCGGACGCCCTGGTGCCGGCCTCGGAGGAGTGGCAGATCTGCTTCAAGTGCCACAGCAGCTACAACACCAATCAGGCCGGGTGGGTCGGCACCAATTACGACGGGGCCGACCTGGCGATACAGCTGAACCCCACCTACAAGTCGGGCCATGCCGTCATCGGAAACTCCCGTGTGCCGGCCGATTCGCCCTCCAACTTCGCGGCCGGCACCCCCTGGAACAAGAACAGCATCCTGACCTGTACCGACTGCCACGTGAACAGCAACAACGGACCCAACGATCCCAAGGGGGGGCATGCCTCCACGAACCCCTACATGCTCCGGGGGAATTATCAGCCGACCCTGGCCGCGACGGTCGACATGTCTCTCCACGGACCGGCGGAGCAGTGCGGACTCTGTCACAATCCCCTGTCGTACGGGATTTCATCCAGTGACCCGACCGGTACCCAGGGCTCCAGCGGCTTCAGCTTCAATGGCACTACCAACGCTCACCTGGAGCATGCCTTCCGCCAGGGGATCACCGGATACAAGTGCTCCATGTGCCATGCGGCGAACATACACGGTTCCCCCCGTGAGGCCATGTTCGTCCTTAAGACGGATCCGGCGCCGTATATGGTGGGGCCCGACCACGTGGGCAGCTTTACCCGCAAGGCGAACAAGACGTACAACGGCTCCGAATGCAAAGGGGGAATCGGGCAATGCGCGGTGGGTATTCATACCCCATGATGGATAGAGCAAATCCGGAATATGAAGCGGACCGCCCGCACCAGGTCCTCGCGGGTCAGCTTACGGTCATTGACCAGACCGCTAAAGGGAGTTCCGAACTCGGGCATGCCAGGGGGTTACGAGCAGCATGACGCTGGTATGCCTTTGTCCCTGAGATAGACGGCCAGTGTCTTGTCCATTTTGCTGATATGCTGGGTAAGCCATGCCGCCACCATCTGGTTAGTCTCAATGACCAGTACCAGGCCGGCGCCTTCTGCAGTAAATTGGTGATTGAGCCGTTCGATATCCCTGCTGAACTGCTGGTGGGCCAGCTTGTGCTCAGGGTAACCGGGATAGCCGGATTCGACCTGGATCTGCTCCTCTCTCTCGAAATGAATTCTGACATAGGCACTCAGAAACAGCAGAAGCCGCGAGACCTCTTCCCGTCCCTTGCCCACGTTGCACGCCTCCATCAGGAGATTCACCCTGCTGAAGAGCTCCTTGTGCTGGTCGTCGATTTCGTCGATACCGGTCGCCAGATTACTGTTCCACTCGATCATCGGCATACTGTTCAACTCCTCCCTTGGTAACGTTTTCGCCGGAAACGTTACCAAGGGATCTGTCTGCTGGCAAGAGGCAATACCCAAAACAGATTGGATATAATAACCAAAATACGGGAAAGAATGGCGGGCCGCTATGACGTTACGTTCGCCATCAGCATATCGCAGGCGGTCACGAAGATACGCGGAAAGCCGCTGTGGTGCAGCCCGCTCTGGATGCCGGCCAGAACTCCCCTGCCGGGATAGCGGTCGGAAACCTTCCGGTAGGGGAGGAGCGCCTTGGCACACCCCATCCGGCGGGATTCGCCGCCGGCCAGGATGACACCGGTAACGCCGGGGATCCTTCCCGCCGGGGAGGCAATGAGGGTCGCCAGTTTCCGCCCGTTGACCGTGAGTTCCAGGGGGAACTCGACAACCGGTGCACCCCCGGTCGGCAGAAGCCTCCCTTTCTGGTATGAATGAACTATCGTCATGGATGCTACCTCTTCACCTCAACACCTCATCATTCGGCGTACTACGGGCTCTTCCCATGGGTCACTTCCCCCGCTCGAACCCCTCGCGAACCGCCAGCAGATCCAGATGGATGGTTGTCATGTCCTCGACCTCCAACGGCACGCCGCCATGCCCTTTGCGCGAATCACGGGTCTTGATGTAGCGGCTGCAGGCCCGGCAGGTGTCGACCCGGCAGGGACCCTCGTCGACCGTGAAGTATGATTGCTTGTCCGGGTCGTCGTTGCCGCAGTACGGGCACGTGAGCCGCTTGAAGGGCCAGCGGAAGGTGCAGGTGGAGCAACAGAGGTGACGACGCCCCTCTTCGCCCGTCAGTTCGGACATGGCGGCCCGTGAGCCGCAGACCGGACAGTACCCCTCAGTCCACTCCGGGAACGCATCCGGCCCATATCCGGCGGCAAAACTCTCCAGTGACGTCTTGAGCGGAATCTCGAAGACGAACTCCACCAGGGCGGCGGGAATACCGAGCGCACCTGCAGCTTCGGTGACCGGTGCCCGCCGGCGCTCCAGGATGGCGGGGAAAATTGCTGCAGGTTCGATGGTCCCGGCCTGAAGGGCTGCGGCGAGAAGTCCCAGGTACTCCTTATTTTCCCGCCCCATCAGGCAGAGGAACGACGTGATCTTCGCCAAGAAGCTCGCGGCCTGCTCGCGTTCCACATGCAGGTCAGTGGGGGAGAGCACGGGAAATCCGTTCCGACTCCGTTCGGACAGATTCTCGGTCGAAGGGTGTATCGTGATGCCGGTCTCGTGCTCACGACCCAGCAACTGTTCGTACAGGCCGATGAACAGCGGAACGATTTCGGCGTATTCCGGAGACGAGGCGACAGCCTGTTTGAGAGCGGCAATTTTCGTTTCGGTAGTTGTCATGGAAGCTCCATGTAATCACACTGTAAAGGCATTTACCGCAGAGTACGCAGTGTTCCACCATATTGGAGACACCGGAGTTTTCATCCCCTCTTGTCTCTCTGCGAACCTCTGCGTCCTCTGCGGTTCAATGGCCGTTCAGGATCACTGCATACAGATCAAACTATAGCAGGTTACGGGTTTTCCCCGGTCACGTCCTTGTACCACTTGGGATGATGCTTCTTTGCCCAGATCTTGCGGACAGCGCCGTAGAGCATCGCCTCGATCGTTCCCGGATTGCCGATGGTGGCCAGGTAGACATGCACCACCACGAACATGATGGCACCGACGAACATCAATCCATGGGTCATGAGTGATAGCTGCACGATCCAGCGGGGAAAAGCGGTCGGCATCCAGATGAACAGGCCGGTCACCCCCAGGAGAAGGGTTGCCGCAGCGATAAAGACGGCAAACAGCTTCTGGCCCGGATTGTACTTGCCGATGTCAAAATGGGTACCATACTTGGTGAGGTAGCCCCCGTACTTCCTAATCCACTGCCAGTCGGCATCATCAAAGCTGGAGACATCCTTTTTGTGGTTAATGAACATGTACAGGGAACTGAAGAAAAATATGACGCCGCCTACTTTGTGGATAAATATGGCGTTCTGCCCCCCACCGAACAGACCGAAATAGCCGTGGAACAGTCTGGAATAGAGCCCGAGGCCGGTAAACAGCAGGGTAAAGAAGCTGCACGTGACAACCCAGTGCAGGACCCGCTCGCTGGGACTGAAACGTTCGATGTACTTACTCATGGCGTGCCCCCTTGTCGTTGCCATCGTCATCGATCTTCTTGGGGCCGATGGTCACATAGTGCAGCAGCATGGCTCCGATGCTCCCCCAGAACCCGAGGATGCCGAGCGGCTTGATGACATCCTTCCAGAGGAAGATGGAGAGCGGGATGCTCGGCTTCGCCGGCAGGCCGTACTGCTCCGGCGGACCCTCCAGGGCATAGACCACGCCGAGCCCGTTCAGGTCGTCCACACCGTAGAGTGTCTTCTTGGCGGCCCGGGCCTTGGCGATCAGGTCGCTCCTCTTGCCGAACTTCAGGGTCTCGGTCGGGCAGGCCTTGGCGCAGGCCGGGGTCATCCCCCCCTCAATGCGGCTCTGGCAGAGGTTGCACTTGGAGACCTTGTTGTCGCTGTCGTAGCGAGGGATGCCAAAGGGGCAGGCAGAGACGCAGTACTTGCAGGAGATGCACTTCTCCTTGTTGTAGGCAATGATGCCGTCCTTGGTCCGGTAGAGCGCCCCCGGCGAGGGGCAGACCTTCATGCAGCCGGCGTCGCCGCACTGCATGCAGCGCTCGTTGATGAACTGCCAGATTACCGCTCCGGAGGACTCCTTTTCCACGAACCTGATCCGGTTGTAGAGGGCCGGGGTCAGGTCGCGGGGGTTCTCGAAGGTCCCCTGGTTGACGGTCTTGTCGGCATCCAGCTTGTTCCACTGCTTGCAGGCCACCTGGCAGGAACGGCAGCCGATACAGCGGGCGGTATCGACGAGAAAACCCTTGCGGGCAGCTTGGTTAACGGTGTCGGCCATGGCTTACCCCTTTCTCGCGATCCCGACCATGAACGCCTTGGTCTCGGGGATCATCGTGTTCGCGTCACCCGCGGTGGGAGTCAGCAGGTTGGCGGCGTCGCCCACGCCGGGGGTGTGCCAGCCGAAGCACCAGGGCATCCCGATCTCGTGCACGGTCTTGTCGCCGATCTTGAACGGCTTGAAGCGGAGGGTAACCATGGCGACTGCCTCGATCTTGCCGCGCGCCGAGGAGATTTCGATGGTGTCGCCGTTATTGATCCCCTTCTCCTTGGCCAGTTCCACGCTGATCTCGCAGAACTGACGCGGCTGCAGCTCCAGCAGCCAGGGGGTGTTGCGGGTCATGACCCCGGTCTGCCAGTGCTCGGTCACCCGGTAGGTGGTTCCCACATAGGGGAAGCGGCTATCGTTCGATGCCAGCACATCCTCTTTCACGTTGGGATCGTTGAAAATCTTGACCGCAGGATTGGTCATCTGCTTGGACATGAAGTTTTCCGCGATCGGGGACTCCATCGGCTCGTAATGCTCCGGGAACGGGCCTTCCTTCATCCCCGGACCAAAGAGGGCAGCCACGCCGTCGGCACGCATGATGAACGGCTTTTTCCCCTCTTTTTCGTCCGCCATGGGGGGCCAGGGGCCGTCCGGCACATCGCCGACCCAGGCGCCGGTCTTGCCGTTCGGCAGGGGAGCCGAGGGGTTCCAGTAGACCACCGCCTTCTTCATGTTGAACGGCTTGCCGTTCATGTCGCAGGAGGCACGGTTGTAGATGATGCGGCGGTTAACCGGCCAGCACCAGCTCCATTCCGGGAACATCCCAAGCCCGGTCGGGTCTTTTTTCACCCGCCGCGCCATCATGTTCCCCTTCTCGTTGTAGCTCTGACAGTAGATCCAGTTGCCGCAGGAGGTGGTGCCGTCGGCCTGCAGCTGCGCAAAGCCGCCGGCCAGTTCCCCCTTCTTGCCCAAGAGCTTCTTCGGCGTCCATGGCGCCGCCGGTGGTGGCGGCTTCTCCCCCGGCTTCAGCTTAGGCTTGTCCTCCACATCGTCCAGGAAGTAACCGTTGATCTCCTTGGCAACGGCATGGGTGTCAATAGCTTTGATGGTGCCGTCGGCCCGCTTGAAGCCGTAGTTCCAGGTGAGATAGATCAGCTGCTCCGGCAGCGCCCCCCCTTCCTTGGCATACATTCCCTTCAGTTTCTGGTAGAGCTCATGAATGATCTCGGCGTCCGGCTTGGACTGGCCGAGGGGGCTCACCGCCTTGTAGCGCCACTGGGCCCAGCGGCCCGAGTTGCTGACACTCCCCTCCTTTTCGTAGGAGGCGGCGGCAGGGAGGAGGAACACCTCGGTCTTGACGTTGGCCGGGTTCATCCCCGGACCTTTCCAGAACGAGGCGGTCTCGTTGTCGAACAGGTTGACCGCCACCATCCAGTCAAGCTTGGTGAGGGCGTTCCGCACCTTGGTGGAGTTGGTCCCGGAGCAGGCGGGGTTCTGCCCCCAGGCGAAGAACCCCTTGAATTTCCCCTTGATCATGTTGTCGAAGATCATCAGCCAGGAGCCGTTCATCCCCGGGTCCAGCTTGGGGAGCCAGTTGTAGCCGAAGTCGTTCTCCTTGGTCGCCTTGTCGCCGTAGATCGCCTTCAGGTAACTGATCAGGTACTTATTGCGATTGCCCCACCAGTTGGCGCTCTGGGGGTCCTTGGTCTTCGGGGAGTGCTTCTCGATGTAGGCGGCCGTATCCTTCAGGTCGGCCGACGGCACCGGCATATAGCCGGGGAGGATATGGAACAGGAGCCCCTGGTCCGTGGAGCCCTGCACGTTCCCCTCGCCGCGGAGGGCGTTGATCCCGCCGCCGGCGATGCCGATGTTCCCGAGAAGGAGCTGGATGATGGACATGGCGCGGATGTTCTGGGTCCCCACGGTGTGCTGGGTCCACCCCATGGCATACAGCTCGGTCCCTGCCTTGTCCGGCTTGCCGGTGGAGGCGTACAGCTGGTAGACCTCGATGAGCTTCTCCTTGGGGGTGCCACAGATCCGGGAGACCAGCTCCGGGGTATAGCGGGAGTAATGCTTCTTCATCAGCTGGAAGACACAATTCGGGTCCTGCAGCGTCGGGTCCTTCAGCACCTTGTCGTCGGCGTCCTTCTGGAACGACCACGACTTGGCATCGTAGCTCCGCTTCTTGGGATCATACCCGGAGAAGAGGCCGTTCAGGTCCCCCGGCATCCGGAAGTCGCCGCTCACCAGGTAGGCGGCGTTAGTGTAGTTCTTCACATACTCTTCGAAATGGAGCTTGTTCTGCAGGATGAAGTTGATCATTCCCCCCAGGAAGGCGATGTCGGTCCCGGAGCGCAACGGGGCATACACGTCGGCCTTGGAGGCACTGCGGGTAAAGCGGGGATCTACGCAGATCAACTTGGCGCCGGCATCCTTGGCTTTCATGATCCAGCGGAAGGCAACGGGATGGTTCTCGGCGGGGTTGGCCCCCATGATGAGGATTACGTCGGCATTCTTGAAATCTATCCAGTGGTTCGTCATTGCACCGCGTCCAAACGACTCTGCCAGAGCCGCTACAGTTGCGCTGTGTCAAATGCGGGCCTGATGTTCGATATACACCAGGCCTAACCCCCTCAGGAATTTTTGGTACAGGTAGCACTCTTCGTTGTCCATGGCGGCGCTCCCGACGGAGGCCATCCCCATGGTGCGGTTTACCACCGCTTCGATCTCCTTTTCCACCTCGGCAGTGCCGACCTTTTCCTTGACCTTGATCCTGGAGGTCGGCACAAAGCTCGTGTCCCGGGTCTTCTTGACCTTCTTGGCGATCTCGTCGATCGCCCAGTCCCAGGTGACCTCCTGCCACTCTTTGGCGCCGGCGGCGCGGTAGAGCGGCTTGGTCAGCCGCGCCTTGTTGTCGCGCAGCTGGTAGACCGACGAACCTTTCGGGCAGAGAGCCCCCTCGTTGATCGGATGATCCGGGTCCCCTTCGATATTGACGACGTTCCCCCCCAGGGTGTGGACGATCATGCCGCACCCGACCGCGCAGTACGGGCAGATGGTCGTGCTCTCCTTGGCGTAGCGGATCTGCAGATCCTCGGCCCTGGCCTCGATCGGCTCCAGATTGAGCCCGAGGGTGGCCGCCGTCAGGCCGGAGCCGGACAGCTTGAAAAAATCCCTTCGAGATACCCCCATACAACTACCTCCTTTCGGTTGTAAACCGTTACAGACTTCCAATAACGATGTTAAAACTTTTTTTATTTTGATTACGTTGTGATTTCGCTATGATCAGTAAAACTTTTTCCAAAAAAGCAAAACATATACCAAAATATAAAACATGGGTTTAAAATACTGAATTCGCACTTAATTAAAGCCACCATCCCCTGATCGAAGCGTATTTTTCGTGAGGAGGACGGGTAATTTCTTCCCCCCCAGCGGATACTTTCTTCCCTCCCCCTCCCGTCAAGGGAGGGGGAATATGTGGACTGAACGGGTGGAGCGGAGTGCAGGAAAGGAGACGTTGGTTGCTGCCAGGAAAGATCTACATCTGTGACGACGAAGAGGAGATGCGGCGCTACCTGAGGAAGATGCTGCTGTCACACGGCTTCTCGGTGGAGACGTTCGGTGACGGCGCATCCCTGTTGCGACGCCTGGAAACCGAGGAGAACGGCGGCCCGGACCTGCTGCTGCAGGACATCCGGATGCCCGATATGGACGGCATCGATGTGCTGAAAAGGATCAGCAGGCTCTACCCGTCACTCCCCACGGTGATCATAACCGCGTACGGCAGCATCGATTCGGCGGTGGAGGCGATCAAGCTGGGGGCCTACGACTACATCACAAAGCCGTTTCCCAAGGAGAAGATCCTCGGCGTGGTGGAAAAGGCGTTGGAGCGGGAGTTCCTGATCAACGAGAACCGCGGTCTGAAAGAGGCGCTGATCAGGGAGTCGGCGCCGGGAGAGATCGTCTTTGCCAGCCGGAAGTTCCGGGAGATCCACCAGCTCACCCTGCAGGTGGCCGAGAGCGAGGCGAACATCGTCATCGAGGGTGAATCGGGGACCGGCAAGGAACTGATCGCCAGGGCCATCCACTACCACTCCCCCCGCCGGGAGCGACGCTTCGTCTCCATCAACTGCGCCGCCCTCTCCGACACACTGCTGGAGAGCCAGATCTTCGGCCACATCCGGGGCGCGTTCACCGGCGCCGTCACGGCGCAGAAAGGACTCCTGGACGAGGCAGGGGGAGGCACCCTTTTCCTGGATGAGATCGGCGATATCAGCCAGTCGCTCCAGGCGAAGCTGCTGCGGGTCATCCAGGAACGGGAGTTCATGCCGGTCGGCTCGACGAAGCCGAAGGCCGTCGACATCCGACTGGTGGCGGCGACCAACAAGGAGCTGGCAACCGAGGTCAAGATGGGGCATTTCCGCAAGGACCTCTACTACCGACTGAACGTCATCAACCTCACCCTCCCCCCGCTCAGGGAACGGAAGGAGGATATCGAGCCCCTGACCGGGCACTTCATCGAAAAGTATTCCCGCCGAACCAAGAAGCGGGTCAGCAGCATTACGGACGATGCGCTGCGGCTCCTCCACCAGTACTCATGGCCGGGAAACGTGCGCGAGTTGGAGAACGTCATCGAGCGCGCCGTCATCCTGGCCAGGGGCGAACAGATTACGGCGGACCTCTTCCCGCTGATGACCCCGGAGAGCGACGATGCGCTGCCGGAGACCGGAGAGACCTCCCTGGAGAGCGTCGAGCGGCTCCACATCATGAAGATCCTGAAGAAGACCGGCTTCCACCGGAGCCGGGCCGCCGAGGAGCTGGGGATAACCAGGAAGACCCTGAGCAAGAAGATTGCCGAGTATGGTCTCTCCCTCCCAGGCGAAGCACATGACGAGGATTAAAAGGTTTGCTGAGAAACAAGGTTGCTCAAAAATAGTCAGATCGTCGCACCCGCAGCAGGCCCCGCGGAGGCGTAGTACCCTCTGGGGCATAAACAGCGCTACGCCGCACAAGGCGGCTTGCGAGGACGGCGGCGAGATGGCTGTTTTTCAGCAACCGCCCGGGACCCCATGCGCATTTCCATCCGCACCAAACTAACCATCGGGGCGCTCCTGCCGCTCTCCATCGCCATCCTCGTCTCGTCCCTCGCCGGCGCCTACCTGATCAACGCCAATATCGTCAGACAGGCCCAGGACAAGGTCCGGATCGACCTCAACTCCGCCCGCGAGGCATACCTGAATGAAACCCGGCAGATTCGTGACCTGGTGCGGTTCAGGGCGAGTTCCCCGTTCGTGGCAACCGCTGTTGCCAGGGGGGACAGAGAGGCCATTGCCCCTCTCCTTTCCGTCTTTCGCAGGAACGAGCAACTGGACCTGTTGACGGCCGTGGACCGAAGCGGCAGGGTCATCTTCAGGGCCAGAAACCCGGCGGTCTTCGGCGACGAGCGCGCAAGAGATCTGCTGGTGGCCAGGGCGCTCGAGGGGGAGATCGTTTCCGGGACCGAAGTCCTGCAACCGGAAGAGTTGAAGAAGGAGGGCGATGACCTGGCCCTCCAGGCAACCATCGCCGTGGTGCCGACACCTCGGGCCCGGGCCGCGGCCAAGGGGGTCGAACGCTCCGGCATGCTGTTGGTCGCCTCGGCACCGGTACGAAACCGGGACGGGAAAATTGTGGGAGCGCTCTACGGCGGCGTCCTGCTGAACGGAAACAACAGCCTGGTGGACAGGATCAAGCGGATCGTCTTCGAGGGGGTGCAGTTCCACGGCGAGGATGTGGGAACGGCGACCATTTTCCTGGACGATATACGGGTCACCACCAACGTGATGACAAAGGAGGGGCGGCGGGCCATCGGCACCATACTCTCCGAGGAGGTCTATAACCGGGTCATCGTCAATCGAGAGAAGTGGGTGGACCGGGCATTCGTGGTGAAGGACTGGTACTTTACGGCCTACGAGCCGATCATCGACCTGAGCGGGACGGTTGTCGGCTCGCTCTACGTGGGGATGCTGGAGAAGCCGTACCGGGACATGAAGAAACGGGTGAACCTGATCTTCGGCGGCGTGCTGCTGCTCGGCTCCATCATCGGACTGGCAGCCTCAGGTTTCATCGGCTCGCGGCTGGCGCACCCCATCCGTGAGCTGCAGAACCACGTCAAGCGCCTTTCCACCGGCGAGCGGGGAATCGAGATCGCGGTAACGACCAGCGACGAGATCGGCGACCTGGCCGGCGAATTCAATAACATGACAAGAGAACTGGTCCAGCGGGAAGACGAGATTCAAGAGTTGAATCGGAGTCTGGAGCGGAAGATCGGGGAGAGAACGGCCGAACTGGAAGAAAAGACCCTCCTCCTCATCAAGACACGGGAAGAGCTGGCACGGGCCGAGAAACTCGCCGCCATCGGGGAACTGGCCGCCGGGGTCGCCCACGAGATCAACAACCCGATGGCCATCATCAGGGGGAACGCCGAACTGTTGCAGATGGCGGTCCCGGCCCAGACCCCCATTCGGGAGGAGGTGGACATCATCGCCCGGCAGGTGGGACGGGTCGACAAGATCGTCGGCAATCTGCTCAAGTTTGCCCGTCGCGAACGAAAGCAGCTCGCTACGACGGACCTGAACCTGATGCTCGACGAGATCCTGGATCAGGTGGGTCACCAGGTACTGCTCACCGGCATCACGGTCACCAGGGAGTTCGACCCGGAGCTGCCGCGCATCGACGGCGATCCGGACCAGTTGCGGCAGGTATTCACCAATCTCATCCTCAATGCCGGCCACGCCATGGCCGACAGTGGGGGGACACTGACCATCTCGACGTTGGGGAACAAGGAGGCCGGCAGTTGCGAAGTGGTGGTCAGCGACACCGGGATCGGCATCCCGCCGGAGAACCTGGAGCAGATCTTCAACCCCTTCTTCACCACCAGGGCGAACGGCACCGGCCTCGGCCTGTCGGTCTCCTACGGCATCGTGCGCGACCACGGCGGGAAGATAGACGTGACGAGCGAACCGGGGATGGGGAGCGCCTTTCGGGTCACCCTCTCCCTGGTTCAACGGCAGAGCGTTCCATGACGACTAGCGCGCTCAGCTCTCCAAGCCCTGGCCGCACTTCGTTCCAGCTTCGACCAAAGGCGCATGGTCCCGCTCGCCATCCCGTAGCCGGCAGTAGTCGTCAGGGGTGTTGATATTACGGAACGAAGTGAACGTCGGATCAAGAACGGCCACCTCGGCAGCGGGAACGATCCTGACCGGGAAACGGTCAAACAGCTCGACAATCCGCTGCACACCACTGGCGAGGGCCGCGTTGATTGACGGCAGGGCGGCCTTGTCGTAGTAGGCGTGGAGTGGCTCCAGACCGCCGTCACTGGCGGGGACCAGGGCGGCATTGTCCCCCATGAGCGCTGCCAGCCAACGAATCAGGTCTCTGTTCAGGTACGGCATATCGCAGGCGGTCACGAAGATACGCGGAAAGCCGCTGTGGTGCAGCCCGCTCTGGATGCCGGCCAGAACTCCCCTGCCGGGATAGAGGTCGGAAACCTTCCGGCAGGGGAGGAACGCGTACAGCTCCGGACTGTTGGTGACGACGATCACCTCGTCGAACAGCTCCGACAGCTGCCAATAAATCGCCTCGATGAGGCGCCCCCCCCGGTAGGGGAGGAGCGCCTTAGGGCACCCCATGCGGCGGGATTCACCGCCGGCCAGGATGACACCGGTGATTCCGGGGAGATGCCCTACGCTGAACGTTTCCATACTGTCTCAATTTTAGCCAGGGGCACCATTAAATCAAACCGGATTTTCCAGTTCGTCTCCATGCCGTTCGATCCTGCGCAAGCGATCCGGAATGGTGTAATCGGTCGCCTCAGGATGGTGCTCGAAGATCGGAAAGTACTTGGCGACCAGTACGAAGAAGAGGATATGGGCGGCAATGATGCCGATGGTCACCAGCGACTCGATGACTGACGGCACGTAGACCTGCTGGTTGGCCTGTTCCATGCCGAACATGGAGACGTTGAACCGGTTGAGGATCAGGCCGAAGACCACCAGGCTCGCGGCCCTGAGCTGGAGCCGCTTGTCAATGCGGATCCTCCTGGTGAGGAACAGTGCGAACGGCACCAGCACGCCAACGACGACTTCTACGATGAACAGCATCAGCAGTACCGGCCGGTCGAACAGCGGTCCGTGGGAAAGGAAGATGAGGGCATACCCCTTCACCCCCATATAGACCGCCATCACCCAGGGGATGATCCTGGTGAGGGTTGCCAGGAGATCCGACTCGTCGGCCTGCCCCATATACTTGTGCACCAGGCTCGCCTCCAGGATCACGATGGAAAGGCCGGTAAAGATGGCGGAAAGCCAGAACTGGAGCGGCAGCAGCGGGTTGTACCAGAGGTTGTGCAGCTTGTCCACGGCGATCAGGAAGAAGGTCCCCAGGGTCGACTGGTGCAGGGTGGAAATCATGGCAGCCAGGATCGCGAACGGCAGCTCCAGCGTACGCAGGAGCCTGAGCGGCAAATGCCAGCCGAACTTTTCCGCGACCGGGTGGAGAAACTCCAGCGCCAGGACCGTGGTGTAGGCCATGACGCACATGGAGACCTCGAACATGGGGGAGTGGACGTTCCAGAAGCGGAGCACGTTGATCCCCCGCTGGGGCTGGCCCAGGTCCAGCAGCAGCCCGACGCAGACCAGGGAGTACCCCAGGAAACCGGTGACGATCGCCGGCCGCACCAGCGGCTCCAGCTTCCTGATATGGAAGACGTGGGCCACGATGCCGATGGTAAAGGCGCCGGCAGCCAGCGGCACGGCCGTGACCACGTCAAAGGAGATCCACAGTCCCCACGGGTAGGTGTCGTTCAGGTGGGTGGTGACACCGAGCCCGAAGACGAAGCGGATGGCCGAGGCCAGCGCCCCCAGGGCGACGAGGAAGATCATGACCTTGAGGAACCGGTGGTACCCCCTGATTTCGTTCACAATGATACGGGCCGCGGTCATCGATTCTCCTCCGTGCGCTGGGCTTCGGCCTGGCGCCTCTGTTCCTCTTCTGTCCTGATCCGGTCCTTGCGGTGCTGGAACCAGGAAACGAGCGACAGGGTCCCGCCGACGGTCAGGAACACCCCGGGAACGAAGCGCAGGGCCTGCCAGGTGTAGGACGGGAGCGGCCGCTTGGTCACCGGCCGGAAGCCGAGCTCGTCCAGCGGCTGCTGGGTGAGGTAGAGCACGCTGGTCCCGCCGGCCTCTTCCTTGCCGTAAATGGTCTTGTAGTAGCGTCCCGGCCGGGCCGCGATCCGCTTCTCGGCCTCCTTGAGCAGCTCGCCACGGCTGCCGTAGGTGATGGCCGTCGGGCAGGCGGTGGCGCAGGCCGGGTGCAGCCCTTCCTTGATCCGGCTGTAGCAGCCGGTGCACTTCTTCACCAGCGGAAACGCCTTGCTCCACTCGTACTTGGGCACCCCGAACGGGCAGGCGACCATGCAGAAACGGCAG
>JAJZTK010000253.1 GCA_021849045.1 Deltaproteobacteria bacterium
GGCGGGGGGGTGGGTGAAGCTGCAACCAGCGGACTTCGTGGCAACTTCCCCCCCACCATCACCCTCCCCCGCCAGGGGGGAGGGGATTTTTTTCAAGCGGGCGGAAGATTAGTGCTAATCAGGTCTTGTGTTGATCAACTTGTTTCGAGCCAATACGCTGCCAGATCAACCGCTTTGCCACTCATTTTGAACGTTGAGCACCTCCTTCCCACCCGGCTACCACTGTCTCTCCAAGCCGTTCCCTCCTTCAAAAGCAAAGGGGCCTTCCCTGGATGGAAAGGCCCCTTGACGTCAACAGATACAATCTGTGCCGTTGGGTCTCCTTTGCAAAAGGGAGGTAACGCCGTTTCCAGCGGTACCCATAGGCCGAACGCCGTGAGGTGGTCCTGTTAGGCAATTCGGCTCGGAGAATGTTCAAGAAAATGCACTGTACATGCCAAACATTGTTTGGTCATTATCCATCAGCACCACCATCTACGCCAATTCAGTTAGTTAAGATAGTTTCCCCCCATATCGTCCCCCCGCTTCTTTACGTGAGTACAGATGCGCGGCCAGCCTGAATTTCACCTTTTCATGAGATTTCAGGAGAACTGGAGGGGGAAATTTAATCATTTGATGAAAACGCGCGACACAACATCATCCTGAAGTATTGTTCCCCATATTCCACAAAATCCAAGCCAATGACCTCGACTTACACGTATCCTCTGGTATGGTTATCCTTGTTATACACACAGAGTTTCGGAGGGTTACGCAATGACGCCACGGCACGAAATCGAAACAAACATGAGGGGAGAAACCCTCGTCCGCAAGGGTCTGATGCGCAGGCAAACAGGGATCTCCACGCTCAGACTCGTTCCCGACCTCCATGTTGTCAAGGTCGGCGGCCATGGGGTCATCGACTACGGCCGCGAGGTGGTCCTGCCGCTCATGGAAGAGATCGGTGACCTGTCGAAACAACACAGGATTCTGGTCGTCACCGGCGGCGGGGTGCGCGTCCGCCATATCCTCGACATCGGCATCGACCTCGGCATGCCGACCGGCGTTCTTGCGGAACTGGCCAGCAAGATCAGCGAACAGAATGCCGTCATGGTCACCCTGCTCCTCTCCAAATGGGGTGGCTCGCGGGTCAAGACCGCCGACCTGCTGGAACTGCCGACCATGCTCCACCTCAATCTCCTCCCGGTAATCCATGGCACCCCACCCTACGGACTTTACGAGCATCCACCGGAGACGGGACTCATCCCCCCCCCACCGCACCGACACCGGCGCCCTGCTGATGGCGGAAGTACTGGGCGCCAAGAGCTGCATCCTCGTCAAAAACGTGGACGGGCTATACACCGAGGACCCGCGGGTCAATCCCGACGCAAAGCTGATCGAGGAGATCACGGTCAAAGAGCTGATAACGATGGATATGGAAGACATGGTGCTCGAACGGAAAATGCTTTATCTCCTTCGCGACACGGTAAACGTCAAGGAGATCCGGATCGTGAACGGTCACAAGCGGGGGACCATCGAGAAGGCGATCAAGGGGGAGCGGATTGGCACCGTCATCAGGGTTTGAGAGTGTGAAAATTTCTTAAAAAAGTGTATATTCCCCCTATGGAAACCCTCCGCAGTCCCCAGGGAGGAAAAAACGAAAGGAGGCACCCTTTCATGTCAGGGAAAATCTTTTACCGGCAGAGAACGAAAATGCAGGACGGGGCAAAGCAGCCGCGCTATGTGCTGGTGGCGGTGGCGGACCTCAACCTCAAGGTGTACGGTCAGCATCTGCGGATGTGCGAACTGAAGCAGATCGCCGAATCGGTCGGGGCTGAACTTATCGCCCTGCCGCGCGGGCCAAAACACGAAGAGGGAGCTGAAGAAGACTAATCGACGATGAGGACAGAAACAAGCAGGGCAAACGAGGGGGCTATCGAATAGATGGCCTCCTCGTTTATTGAAGAGTTGAGGCGCTTCGATGGGCCGCTAAACATCATTACGTTATCGCTGTATCAGGATTTCCATGACCATTTCCCCACTAATTTTCGACTCAATGTCAACAACAAGCATACTGTCTGTGCTGAAGCTCTTCCTCGTACCGGTCGGAGGTGGAATCCCTGCCGGGGTTTTACTCGCTCAGGCCAAAGGCTTGGCCTGGCCCGTCACAACACTACTCTACCTGGTTTCGGATATTATCCTGGCCGTTGCTTTTGAACCAGTTCTCCGCCTTATCGCACTCATTTGCGGAAAGGTCCCTTCTTTAGCTCGTATCAGCGCCGCCATGAAATCGGCAACTACTCGTAGCGTGTCGCATTTCAGTGGAACTGGTGCTGGCCCGATTGCGCTCATCATGATTGCTTTCGGTGTTGATCCCATGACTGGTCGTGCCTCAGCGCTCGCAGCCGGCCATGGGTTCATTGCGGGATGGGCCTTTGCCATCGCTGGCGACATGCTTTACTTTGCTGTCATTGCGATCACTACGTTGCGTCTGAACTCGTACGTTCAAGACCCTAACACAACAATGTTGATCGTCCTCTTTGCGATGTTCGGCGTGCCCGTACTGGTACGCCGGATTCGATCAAGACGATTGTCTTATCAAAGGACTTAGGGCTTGTGGAACAGAGAGTGATCCTCCATATCGACATGAACGCCTTTTTCGCCTCGGTGGAGCAGCAGGCCAACCCGGCCCTGCGAGGAAAGCCGATCGCCGTCGTCGGCACCGGCCGGACCGTGGTCACCACCGCCTCCTACGAGGCGCGGGCCTTGGGGGTGAAAACAGGCATGAACCGGTGGCAAGCGATCCAGCAGTGTCCCCAGCTGATCTTCGTTACCGCCGACAACCGCAAGTACACCTGGACCTCGTGCCGGATCATGGAGACTCTCCGGGAGTACACCCCGCTAATAGAGGTCTTCTCCATCGACGAGGCGTTCCTGGACGTCACCGGCTCTCTGGCCATCTTCGGCAGCGCCCAGCGGATCGCCTGCCTCATCAAGGCCCGCATCCACCACAGCTTCGGCCTCACCTGCTCCATCGGCATCGCCCCCAACAAGCTCCTGGCCAAACTCGCCTCGGAGATGCAAAAGCCGGACGGCCTCACCGTCATCCCGGCCGGCGAGGTCTCCCGGATCATGGCGCAGCTGCCGGTCGGTGAGCTGTGC
>JAJZTK010000254.1 GCA_021849045.1 Deltaproteobacteria bacterium
TGTCGGTGTAAATATTGCAGCGGTCAAAGCAATGCGCATCCTTTACATCGACGACAAGGCGGAAATCCGCGCTCTGCTGGGACGTTACCTCGAATCGTGGGGGTATGACGCCTTAGGTGCGCCCGACGGCGAAACCGGGTGGAACCTCATCCAGGAGCATCGTCCCAGCATAGTGATCACCGACTGGATTATGCCTGATCTTGAGGGGCCGGCCCTCTGCCGACGCATCAGGGAGGCCGGGTTTCCGGAATACACCTATGTCATCATGTTGACTGCAAGGAAAGATGACGTGGTGGCCGGAATGGAGGCCGGAGCCGACGATTTCATCGGGAAGCCCTTCAACAAGGAAGAGCTCAAGGTGCGCCTCAAGGCTGCCGAGAGGATTGTGCATCTGGAGCGGGAACTGGCGCTCACCAATCAGGGGCTTCAGGAAAAGAACCGCAGATTGGAGGAGTCGGAAGAACAGCTTCGGCAGTTGGCCCATTTTGACAAATTGACAGGTCTGCCGAATCGCCTGTTGTTTTTTGAACGCCTGGAGCGTGCCGTTGTGGAATCGAGACGAAGCCGGAGCAGTTTTGGCCTTCTGTTTGTGGATCTTGACGCGTTCAAGGCAGTCAACGACACCTATGGGCACAAAACAGGGGATGGGCTGCTGGTTATGGTCGGGCAGCGCATGAGCGGATGCGTCAGGGAGTCCGATACCGTGGCCCGCATGGGGGGGGACGAATTCTGCGTCATCGTGCGCGGGGTGAATTCTTTAGACGGTCCGGTAACGGTGGCCGAAAAGATAATATCAGTGCTTTCGCAGCCTTTTGATGTTTCCGGCGTTACCTGTCGCATCGGCGCTTCGGCGGGTATCAGTTTCTACCCCGACGACGGAGACACGGTGGAACTCCTCATGACCCATGCAGACGACGCCATGTACGAAGCTAAAAAAAGCGGAAAGAATTCCTGGCAAAGGTGGCAGGCCGGTTCCCCCCGTGCTGATGATGGTGTTCTCCCATGAATAATCGGAAACTGATTGCCGGCATCCTTCTGGGAATCGCCGGTTTTCTTGTCAACTGGTTCAAACTTCCTCTGTTCTTCAATGTGGACTTTCTGTTCGGCTCAGCCCTCAGCATGTTCGCCCTGCTGCGCTTCGGACCGGCCACCGGCCTGCTGGCAGCGGTGATTGCCGCAGGGTGTACCTGGGTACAGTGGCACCATCCCTGGGCCATCATCATCTTCGGCTGCGAGGCGCTCTTCGCCGGATGGCTGAGGAGCCGCAAACGCATGGACCTGATGATCACCGACATCATCTACTGGTTCAGCGGCGGCCTGCTGCTGGTCTGGCTCTTTTTTCACCATGTCATGGGTTTCAGTGCCGGCGCCACTCTCCTGATAGCCCTGAAGCAGGGGATGAACGGCATCATCAATACGCTGATTGCCGAGGCCCTCTTTTTGCTGAGTTGGCGTCTGACCGGGGACAGTGAACTTCCTTCACTGCGCAAATGGCTGGGAGTAATTCTGCAGGGAGTGGTGCTGGTGCCGGCGTTCGTTTTCTCCTTTCTCGATACGAACTGGCATTTCCGTCAGCAGATGACGCGCCTGAAGCAGAATACCGCCCGGATGGCCGAAGTCGGCAACCTGACGATTTCAAGCTGGCTGGAGGAAGAGCAGCACAAAATACACACGCTCGTCAATCTGGTTGGTGATCCGGACCGGACGCCGCCGCAGAAGATTCAGCAGATTCTCGAAAAATACCATGACGCCCATGGCCATGATACGTACCGGTTGGGGGTTATGGGAAGCAACCATATCACTCGCGCCTTCTCGCCCCCTGTTGATGAAAACGGCATCTCCACCATCGGGGTTTCGCTGGGAGACCGCCCCTACATCGCAGATCTAAAGGACCTCTCCCGCCCCGTTGCATTCGATACCTTCATGGGAAAGATCGGTGTTCCCGGACCCCGCCTGATCATACTTGCGCCCAACAGGGCCGGAGCACAATATCGCGGCGCTGTTTTCAGCGTGGTCCCGCTCGAGCATCCCGCCGCCCTGCTGAAGGGAATTGTCGGCGAGCGGGATGTCAAGCTGACGCTGCTGGACCGGCAGCGCCGGGTGATTGCCTCTACCGACAGCGGCAAGAAGTTCCTGGAGCAATTCGATTTGCCCAAGGGTGGGCGGCTTCTTCCGGTCGGTGACAATGTGAGCCAATGGGTTCCCGACCCCAAGCTTGGGGTGAGCGTCATGAAACGCTGGAACCGTTCGTTCTACCAGACTGAAGTCGCCCTGGAACCGCAATCCGGTTTCCACCTGGTGGTCGAATCTCCCCTTGCGCCGACACTCAGTGAGATCAGCAATCGCACCTCCATTATGCTGGGGGTGCTGACAACGCTGACACTGCTGACGGTTGGCCTGTCCCGCTATTTCAGCCGGCGGCTGCTGGTGCCCATTGCCATGCTGGGGAAGGTTTCCGGTCAACTTCCTACCAGGATCGCGCAAGGGGAACAGATTTCCTGGCGCCCCGCGGAGGTGAGGGAAGAGCAGGAGCTGCAGGACAACTTCCGGCAGATGGAAACTGCCCTGCAGAAAAGCTTCTCTGAACTGACTGCGGTCAACGAGGAACTTGAACGTCGGGTTGCGGAACGAACCGCCGAACTGCAGATTGCCAAGGAGGCGTCTGAAAACAGCGAGTCGCAACTTCGCAGCATCACCAATTCTGCCCACGATGCCATCCTCATGATGGACCATCAGGGTTACATTTCCTACTGGAACCCCGCTGCCGCACAGATATTGGGCTACAGCACCGAGGAAGCTCTCGGCAGAAACCTCCATGCTCTGCTCTGCCCCGAGCGTTACATGGCCCATCACCTTGCGGCTTTTGCCGAGTTCCAGCGGACCGGCTGCGGCAATGCCGTGGGTAAAACCCTTGAGCTCTTCGCCCGCCGTAAGGATGGCCAGGAGATCGCCATTGCCCTGTCGTTGTCCGCGGTTTTCCTCAACGGTACCTGGAATGCCGTAGGGTTGCTCCGGGACATCACCGAGCAGAAAAGGCTAAATGCCTCCCTCCGGATGCTTTCAGCCGCAGTGGAGCACAGTCCGGTATCCATCATCATCACCGACCGGGACGGGCGATCGGA
>JAJZTK010000092.1 GCA_021849045.1 Deltaproteobacteria bacterium
TCAGGCGCTGTTGGCCATGAGTCTCTACTTTCCGCTCATGTCCGGGCAGCTCAGCCTGGCAAGTCCCGGCTTTTACGCCATTGGTGGCTATATCGCCGCGATCATGGGGACCGTCGGCTACTTTGCCCCCTGGCGCGGCAGCCTGGGATGGGTCATCTTTCCGCTGGAGTGGCTGATCGCCGGCGTGGTGAGCGGGGTGCTGGCAGTCGTGGTCGGTATCCCGGCGCTCCGCCTGCGCGGAATCTACCTGGCGCTGGCCACCATCGCCTTTGTGGAGATCGTGCGCGTGCTCTGCCTGAACCTGCAGATCACCGGCTGCGCCATCGGCATCTTCGACATTCCGCAACTCTTTGAAAGCCGCTGGAACTACATCTGGACCTTCGGCCCCCTGCTGGTCCTGGTGCTCCTGTTCAGCTACCGCCTGGAGCGGTCCCGGGTCGGGCGGGCGTTCAAGGCGCTACGCGAGGACGAACTGGCCGCCGACGCCATGGGGATCAATCCCACCCGCTACAAGGTGCTGGCCTTTGTGATCGGTGCCGTGCTGGCAGGGATTGTCGGGGCCATGAGCGCCCCCTTCCTCAACACCTGGAACGCCCGCCAGGGGACCTTCGACGCTTCCATCGCCTATCTGGCCTATGTCCTGGTCGGCGGCAGCCGCTCCATGTGGGGGCCGCTCCTGGGAGGGATGCTCCTGACGGCACTCCCCGAACTGCTGCGCCCCCTCAAGGACGCCCGCCTGATCATCAACGGCCTCGTGCTGGTGTTCGCCAGCATCTACCTCCCCCGCGGGATCGTCGGTGCCCTGGCGCGGCTGAAGCTGTTCACGCTCCGGGGGTATCGGTCGCTCGGAGGCAGCCCATGAGCGCCATACTCGAGGCGCACGGTCTGAGCCGCAACTTCGGCGGGCTGCTAGCGGTCGACAATGTCTCCTTCACGGTCAGCGCAGGGGAAATATTCGGCCTGATCGGTCCCAACGGTGCCGGCAAGACCACCCTGTTCAACCTGATGACCGGGCTCACCCCGGTCAGTGCCGGCAGACTCAGCTACCAAGGCAGTGTGCTGACCGGTCTGCCGCCGCACCGGATCGCGGCTGCGGGGATCGGCCGCACCTTCCAGAATATTCGGCTGTTCAAGGGGCTGAGCGTCCTGGAAAACGTCAAGATCGCGCAGCATGCGCGCACCACGACCGGCCTGATGGGAGGCATTTTCGGCACCCCGGCCAGCCGCCGGGAGGAGCTCCGGGTGGAGGAAAAGGGGTGGGAGCTGCTGAGGCTGGTCGGCCTGGCCGACCGGGCCGGAGAACCGGCCGCCAACCTTTCCTATGGCGATCAGCGCCGTCTGGAGATCGGCCGGGCCCTGGCGCTCGACCCGACGGTACTGCTCCTGGATGAACCGGCCGCCGGCATGAATGCGGCCGAAAAACACGGTCTGACCGGGTTCATCCGCGAGATCCGCGACCTTTTCTCCCTGACCGTACTGCTGATCGAACACCACGTCCCGCTGGTCATGGACCTTTGCGACCGGATCGCGGTGCTCAATTTCGGCGAACTGATCGCCATCGGCCCGCCGGCCTTGGTACAGAAGGACCCGGCCGTGATAGAAGCCTATCTGGGGGCTGAATAGATGGCGCTTTTGGAGCTGGCAAACCTGACCGTCAACTACGCCGCCATCCGGGCAGTGCGCAACCTGCATCTGGAGGTCGGCGACGGAGAGGTCGTTACCCTGATCGGGGCCAACGGCGCCGGCAAAAGCAGTACCCTGCGGGCCATCTCGCGGCTCATCAAAACGCAGGAGGGGAGCATCCGGTTCGACAACAGGGAGATCACCGGCCTGGCGCCCGATGCGGTCGTTCGCATGGGGATCGCCCAGGTCCCCGAAGGGCGGCAGGTGCTGGCCTGGCAGAGCGTGCAGGACAACCTGGAACTGGGCGCCTACGTGCGGAACGATCGCGCTGCAATCGCCGCTGACATGGAGCGGATGTACGGCCTGTTCCCCCGCCTGGGGGAGCGCAGGAACCAGCTGGCCGGAACGCTCTCGGGCGGCGAGCAGCAGATGCTGGCAATCGCCCGGGCACTGATGAGCCGTCCCCGGCTGCTCTTGTTGGACGAACCGAGTCTGGGGCTGGCGCCGTTGATCGTCCTGGAAATCTTCTCCATCATCCGCAACCTGAACGCCGAAGGGATGACCATCCTGCTGGTGGAGCAAAACGCCAAACTCGCCATGCAGCATTCCCACCGCACCTATGTCCTGGAGGCCGGACAGATAACCTTCCACGGGGAGTCACGGGAACTGCTCCAGGATGAACGGGTACTGCACGCCTACCTGGGGGGATGACGTCCCGCACCCGGTGACCATGGAGAACGGTTCATGCCCAAGCTTCCTTCCCGGCCCGACAGGACCGGCTGCAACCTCCTCGTCATCCTCGGCCCCACCGCCTCCGGAAAGACCCGGCTCGGCGTGGCCGCGGCCGGAGAGCTGAACGGCGAGATCATCTCGGCCGACTCGCGGCAGGTGTTCCGAGGGATGGATATCGGGACCGGCAAGGACCTGGATGAGTACGGCAACGTCCCGTACCACCTGATCGACATCCTCGATCCCGGGGAGGAGTTCAGCGTCTTTGCCTTTCAACGCCTCTTTGCCTGCGCCTTTAACGATATAACCGGCCGTGGGCGGCTGCCGATCCTGGTGGGGGGGACCGGGCTCTATCTGGATGCGGTGCTGCGGGGATACCGGATGGTCGAAGTGCCGGAGGACCCGACACTGCGCCGGAAGCTGGCCGACCTGCCGCTGAAGGCGCTCCGGGAACTGCTGCTCGGCCTCAATCCCAGACTCCACAACTCCACCGACCTCATCGACCGTGACCGCTTGGTGCGCGCCATTGAAATCGCCACCGCCGAGCGGACGGCTGTCGAGGTCGAAGCACCGGCACTGCCGGAGTTCTCCCCCCTGGTCTTCGGCATCAGGTTCGAGCGTGAACTGCTGCGCCGGCGGATCACCGAACGATTGAAGGCGCGCCTGAGCGGCGGGATGATCGAGGAGGTGGAGCAACTGCTGGCCGCCGGGGTGCCGGCAGAGCGGCTGGACTGGTATGGGCTCGAATACCGCTTCGTGACCCGGTTTCTGCGCGGGGAGTTGAACCGGAACGACATGTTTCAGAAGCTGAACGGGACGATCCACGCGTTTGCCAAGAAACAGGAGAACTGGTTTCGTCGCATGGAACGGCATGGGGTGGAGATCATCTGGCTCGACGGCAGCGATGATCCCCTGTCCGTGCTCCTGGCCGAAAAGGCGCGTCGTGAAGGATAACCGTCTGGGCGACTACCTGGCCCGCCGGGCGGTCGGCACCCCCTGGCAGCTGGAACTGAGCCGTAGCGCCCCGTTCACGGGAGGCATCGTGATCCCGGCGCTCGCCGAAGCCGACAACCTGCCGCTGCTCCTCAATGCGCTCGTCTCCGACGGCACCCTTCCCCCTTCAGGCATGGTGGTGGTAATGGTGGTGAACAATCGGGCCGACGCCAGTGACAGGGAGAAGGCGGACAATGCCCGCTCACTCGACCTGCTCGCCGTAGCGGCGCCACGCCTCCCCTTCCCGCTGGGCATCGTCGATGCCGCCTCACCCGGCTTTGAGCTGCCGCTCAAGGATGGCGGCGTCGGGCTGGCCAGGAAGATCGGGCACGACCTCCTGCTTCCCCATCTGGACTTTGCCGCCACAGACCCGCTGCTTGTCTCCCTGGACGCCGACACCCTGGTGGAACCCGGCTATGCCAACGCCATCCAAAGCCATTTCGCTGCCGCCAAAGCCGGCGGGGCGGTGATCCCTTTTGCCCACCGCCACGGCGGGGACGAACTGGAGGAGCGGGCCATCGAGCGGTACGAACTCTTTCTGCGCTGCTATGTGGCCGGCCTCGCCCATGCCGGCTCACCCTACGCCTTTCACACCGTGGGAAGCGCCATGGCCTGCCGCGCCTCGGCCTATCTCCGCACCGGCGGCATGAACCGACGCCGGGCCGGCGAGGACTTCTATTTTCTCCAGGGGCTCGCCAAGACCGCCGGGGTGGCCCGGGTGGCGGGAACAACGGTGCATCCCTCCCCGCGCCGTTCAGAGCGCGTCCCCTTCGGCACCGGCCGGGCCATGAACGCACTGCTCGATCGTGAGGAGAAGGCGATCCTTTTTTATCGTCCCGAGTGTTACGAACTGCTCAGGGAATGGCTGACTGCGGCGGCGGATGGGTGCCGGCAGCACGACCAGGCCCTGCCGCAACGGGCAGCATCGATCTCGCCCCATCTGGCAACCTTTCTCGACACCCAGGGGTTTGGCTCGGCCTGGGAGCGGCTCATCACCCAGAACCGGACACCGGAGCGGCTGGCGAAGGCCTTCCACGACTGGTTCGATGCCTTCAGGACCATGAAATTCTTCCATTATCTGGCAGACGGCCCATATCCCCGGACCGAACCGGACGAGATCCTCCCCCGCTTCCCGGCAGCATGGGGGGCACCGGCATTGACGCCAACGGACCGGCTCGAACTCCTGCGTCACCGGCAGAGCGCGGATGAACCCCTCTCCTCCGGAGTTTGACAAAACTTCTTTGACTTTATCCCCCAATACGGTGGATAGTGGATATAAGCCAAAATTAACTAATTAAACAATAATCATTTACAGAGACAAAGGGCATACCAGATGCTGTTCGGAATACGACCGAAGCTTTTATATACCATCGGAGCAGGATTGCTCATTATCATCCTTATAATCTATGCGATGATTGACAAGTATTACTACAAAAACCTTGAAACTATTACCATAGGCAATATCCATGAATCTGAGCGTCTCATAAACGAACATATAAGCTTTGACACGGAGAAACTCTCGGCAATCACCAATATGTTCATAGCCGATGATGATTTCAAGCCATTATTTGTCAACAGAGATCGTGAAGGCCTGTATAATAAATGCCTGCCACTGTATACAATGCTCAACCAAACATATAATATAACCCACTTTTACTTCCACCTGCCTGACGGCATCAATTTCATAAGAATACACAATAAAAATCTGCATGGTGATACTATAACAAGAGAAACATTCAAAACAGCTGTTATCACCGGTAAAATGTCCAGCGGTATTGAGCTTGGCAAGACATCATTTGCTATTCGTGTTGTAGCACCGTATTACTATAAGAACAAGTTGATAGGATATATTGAATTCGGCGAAGAAATTGATCATTTTATTGATTTTTTGAAGAGGACCACCCACGAAGAATATGCCCTCATAGCAGAAAAGGATCAGCTCAACAAAGATGAATGGCTGTTATCCAACAAAACCAGAGGAATTGATAACAACTGGGATTTGATGCCACTTCACGTATGGATAAGTAGACAGGATGATAAATTTATCAGAAGCGGTTGCGTAACAGAGAAAAACATCAAACACTTCGAATACGGTCCAGCCATTTCTCCTGACTTCAAAGACAATAGCCGTGAGATGGTATGTGGAGGATTCCCTTTATACGATATCCAGAAAAAACATGTCGGCGTTATAACCACCCTGATGAACACATCGAAGCAGGCAAGCATCCTGTCAGAGCAAAAAATATATTTTATTACCGTTTTATCGGTGATTTCAGCATTGATCTTCATAGTAATCAGCCTCATCTCTGAGCGCTGGATTATCAAACCAATCAAGAATCTTGCAAGTGCAACGAAGATTTTTGCCAATGGCAACCTCAAAGGACATAGAATTGCTCATGAGTCGGAGGATGAATTCGGCCTGCTCACTGAGGCAATAAACGACATGGCAGCACAACTGGACACCTTCTATTCCAGCACCTCAACACGCACCCATGAGCTTGAAACGTTGAACAGAAAGCTGGAAACGCTTGCCATAACCGACGGCCTGACCGGCCTGCACAACCACCGCTACTTCTACAAAAAGATTGCGGAAGAGATTCATCGGTCAAACCGTTACAATCACCCGCTCAGCCTGATTATTGCCGACATCGACAACCTCAAGGCCGTTAACGACACACAGGGACATACCGGCGGAGATAACCTTCTGAAAGCATTTGCCGAAACGATAAAATCAACTGTTCGTGACACCGACATTGTGGCACGGTACGGTGGCGACGAGTTTGCCCTGCTGCTTCCGGAGACGGATCTGAAAGCCGCCATGGAGATGGCGGAAAGGATTCGCTCCCAGATTCACGTACGGCCCTATTTCCAACAGGAGCTACCGGTCAGCGCCAACATTTCTGCCAGTTTCGGGGCAGCTGAACTTTCTCTGCACGACGAATCTCTCGAAGAGCTTGTCAAACGGGCGGACAAGGCGCTCTATGAAGCAAAACGCACCGGCCGCAACCGGGTAGTACCGGGCTGAATCCATAAAAAACGGCCGCATCCAGCAACGGATGCAGCCGTGAAAACCCTCCATTCGACCCTGTCGCTATTTGATCCCTTTGCTGTTCAGATGGGGTCCATACTGCTTGTCCTCCCTCTGAATGTGGTTGGAAAGCCAATCTTTGAGAAAACTCATTACTTCCTGGCTCAATGCCTCACCGGCCTTGAACTTCTTCTGGATCTCCGATACCCGGCTGATCAGGTTTTCATGTGCCCGTTTCTGCTCCTCTAAGCCGGCAAATCCCGTCTCCTGCATCAACCGCTCTTCATGGGCGAAATGGTTCTTCGTATAATCGATCAACTCTCCCAGAATCGATCCGACTGCCTCCTTGCCACGCCCTTCCCGCATCGCCCCGTACAGCTTGTTGATACTACTGACCAACCGCTGGTGCTCTTCGTCCATCTGGCTCACATGCACGCTGTAGCTGCTGCTCCAGGTTATCAGGTTACCCGACTCTGCAAGTTTGAATTGGCCGACCACCCGCTGGAGCTCTTCAGATAGCCGTGACAGGTGCTGCGCCGCATTATAGGTGTCGCGGGCCCTGTCCACCGAACCAGCAACCACCTCGGTTATCTGGTGCATGTTGCCGGTAATTTCACTGGTGGTCGCTGTCTGCTCCTCGGCGGCAGTGGCGATCTGCTGGACCTGCAGGTTGACGGCATTAATCTCGTCCTGGATCTTCCTGAGCGCCTCGCCGGAACGTTCAGCCTCATCGGTGCCGTTATGCACCTCGGCCACCCCTTCTTCCATGGCCGACACTGCAGTCTGGGTGTTCCGCTGGATGACCTTGATCATTTCGCTGATCTCTTTGGTGGCCTTGGTCGTTCGTTCCGCCAGTGCCCGCACTTCGTCGGCAACAACGGCAAAACCGCGCCCCTGCTCCCCGGCCCGGGCCGCCTCAATCGCGGCGTTCAGGGCCAGGAGGTTGGTCTGGTCGGCGATATCCTGAATGGTATCGACAATGGCGCCGATCTGGTCGCTCTTCTGACCGAGCTCCGTTACCGTGGATGCCGATGACCTGACGCGTTCGGCGATTCTTTTCATTACGGCAATGGAACTTTCCACCACGGTTGCCCCATGGTCGGCCGCATCGTTGGCGCGTTTGGCGCTCTCTGCGGCCAGCATGCAGTTCTGCGCGATGTCTCCCGACGTTGCCGACATCTCTTCGCTGGCAGTGGCAACGGTTACGGCCTGGGCAGCCACCTCCTCGGCCCCGGTTGCCATCTGCTCGGAGTTGTACTGCATGCCGACAGAGGACTTCGAGACCTCGGCCGAAGAGTCCGCCAGCCTGCCGATCAGCTCCCGCAGGCTGTTGACCATCTTTTCGAAAGACCGGGCCAGTTGCCCGACCTCATCGTGGGAATCCACCTGTACCTCAACACCAAGGTCCCCGGTTGCGATCTGCTCCGCATCGGCGGCCAGACGCTGCAGCGGGGCACGGATGGAACGCACTGCCATGAGCGCCAGCAAAAGACCGAACACCAACCCGGAAACAATGATGACGACAATCCATATCTGGGCAGCTGCCGTCACGGCATCCACCCTCTTAAGCCCGTTGTCAGCCTTTTTCTGGTTGAAGGCCTGAAGGGCGCCCAACGTCTTATGTGCCTCATCGTACAACTTCTTGCCTTCAGAACGCGTCTGCTTCTGGGCTTCATCGAGCTGTCCCGCCTTGATAAGCTCCACGACTTTTACCGTGCTGGCAACATACGACGGCCACACCGCGTCGAACGCTGCCAGATGCCTTTTCTCCTCGTCAGCCAAAGGTAACTTTTTGTACGCCTCAAGTGATGACTTGATTGCTTCCTGCACCTTGCCCATGCGATCCAAGTAACGCCTGAAATCCTCTTCCGTATTCTTCAGGTAGAACTGCAGCTCGGATCTCCGGTACGTATCGACGTTGTTCCCGATCTTCGCCAGAATCGTCACGCCCGGCATCGCATCATGGCCTATTTCATCGGCAACCGCAGCAACGTTAGAGAGCTTTGCCAGGGACACGAGACCGATTAGAATCAGCAAACCGAGGATTGCCCCCACGATTCCGATGATTTTGGTTCCGATGGTGACACGACTGAACATAGGGAAACCTCCTGGAAGTTGAAAAAGACTTAATATTTCTTCGGCACGAAACCGGGGTGGTTTAGCACAAATTTCCTTCTAGCTTTGTATACACGCCGAGACCTTTCCGGCAAAAAGAGAGGCTGCATCCTTTTCTATGCAGCCTCTCTTTGATAACCTGAGTGCAATAAATATTATTTGTCGATCTGGGCCTTCTGCAACCTGCCGCTGTAATCCCGGTAGATCACCTTGGTCCGGCTGAAGAAGTCGATGGCTCCGCCCCGGCCGCCCGCCTCGGGGTGCCCGGAGCCGGAGTGACGCCAGCCGCCGAAGGGGAGCTGGACTTCAGCGCCAATGGTGGAGGCGTTGATGTAGACGATGCCGCTGGCAATATCCCGCTCGGCCTTGGCCGTGACGTTCACGTCCCGGCTGTAGATGGCCGTGGAGAGCCCGAACGGGACACTGTTGGCGATATTGATCGCCTCGTCGAGGGAACGGCACGACAGCACGCTCACCACCGGCCCGAAGATCTCCTCCCGGGCGATCCGCATGGACGGTGTGACATCGGCAAAGATTGTCGGCTCCACGAAGAATCCATTGGCCAGGGCGCCGGCGTCGACCCTGTGACCGCCGGTCACCAGCCGCGCACCCTCCTCGATGCCGATCCGGATGTATGAGAGCACCTTCTCACCCTGGGCCGTGTTGATCAGCGGCCCCACATCGGTCCCTGGCCTGAGCCCGTTGCCGAGGCGCATTCCTGCAGCCCGCTCGCCGAGCATCGAGACAAAGCTTTCGTACACCTTCTCGTGGACGATCAGGCGGCTGGCAGCGGTGCAACGCTGGCCGCTGGTGCCGAATCCCCCCCAGAGAGCCCCTTCTATGGCCAGTTCCAGGTTGGCGTCGTCCATGACGATAATGGCGTTCTTCCCTCCCATCTCCAGGGCCAGCGGGCGGTGCAGGGGGGCGAGCTGCCGCTCCAGATGCTCACCGGCGGCGCAGGAGCCGGTGAAGGAGGCTGCGTCCACGTCCGGATGGGTCATGAGGTATTCCCCCACCGCCTCGCCCGGGCCACAGACCAGGTTGACCACGCCGGGCGGGATACCCGCTTCTTCCAGGATACCGACCAAGGCCGCGGCACAGGCCGGCGTCTCGGACGACGGCTTCAGGACGACGCTGTTGCCGCAGATGAGGGAGGCAAAGAGCTTCCAGGCAGGGATGGCGATGGGAAAGTTCCAGGGGGTGACGAGCGCCACAACCCCGAGCGGCTCACGCACGCTCCGGCACTCCTTGTCCGGGAGTTCTGAGGGAACGGTCTCCCCCTGGAGCCGGCGTCCCTCACCGGCCATGTAGAAGGCGATGTCGATCGCCTCCTGCACGTCGCCGAGTCCCTCGCTGAGCACCTTCCCCATCTCACGGGTGACCAGTTCGCCGAGCCGCTGCTTGTCCCGGCCGAGGAGCGCGCCGGCGCGAAAGAGGATCTCCCCCCGCCGCGGGGCCGGCAGGAGGCGCCATCCCGGCAGGGCCGCCCTGGCTGCGGCCACGGCCCGGTCCACGTCCCCCTTCCCGGACAGGGGCACCTCGGCGACTGTCTCGCGGGTGTCGGCCGGGTTGCGGCTGGCAAACCGCTGCCCGTCCGAGGCTTCACACCATGTTCCGGCAATGAAATTCCTGACCAGTTCGACCATGGAACACCTCCCTGCGCTTTTTGGCCCGGCCTCAGCCAAGCCGTCACCGTGATGGCGTCAGATCCCCCCCATGCAGAGATACTTGATCTCAAGGAAGTCATCGACGCCGTACTTGGACCCTTCCCTGCCGAAACCAGATTCCTTCATGCCGCCAAACGGGGCAACCGCGGTTGAAATGATGCCGGTGTTGATGCCGACGATCCCGTACTCCACCCCTTCGGCAACGCGCCAGACCCGGCCGATGTCGCGGGTGTAGAAGTAGGCGGCAAGGCCGAATTCGGTGTCATTGGCCATCCGGATCGCCTCTTCCTCGGTGCGGAACCGGAAGAGCGGTGCCACCGGCCCGAAGGTCTCTTCGCGGGCGACTGCCATGTCACTGGTGACATCGGCCAGCACGGTGGGCTGAAAAAACGTTTTCCCCAGCTCGTGCCGCTTCCCGCCGCACAGCACCCGTGCCCCCTTGGCAACGGCATCGGCGATATGCTCCTCCACCTTTGTCACGGCGTTCATGTCGATGAGAGGTCCCTGCTGGGCATCTCCCTTGAGACCGTCCCCCACCCTCAGGGCAGAGACCGCAGCTACCAGCCTGGCCGCAAAGGCCTCGTACACCCCTTCCTGAACCAGGAACCGGTTGGTGCAGACGCAGGTCTGGCCGGTATTGCGGTATTTGGAGGCGATCGCCCCCTCCACGGCGGCATCCAGATCGGCATCGTCAAAGACCATGAACGGCGCATTCCCCCCCAGCTCCAGGGCCAGCTTCTTCACCGTGCCGGCACACTGCTCCATGAGCAGCTTGCCGATCTCCGTAGAGCCGGTGAAGGTGAGCTTGCGGACAATGGGGTTGGCGGTCATCTCCCCGCCAATCGGGCCGGAAGAGCCGGTGACCACGTTGAACACCCCGGCGGGCACGCCGGCCCGACTGGCCAGTTCGACCAGCGCCAGGGCCGAGTAAGGAGTCATGGTGGCCGGCTTGACCACTATGGTACACCCCACGGCCAGGGCCGGCCCGGCCTTGCGGGTGATCATCGCCGACGGAAAGTTCCATGGCGTTATGGCGGCACAGACGCCCACCGGCTCCTTGATGACAACGATCCGCTTGTCCTTCTGGTGCGGAGGAATGGTGTCGCCGTAGACCCGTTTCCCCTCTTCGGCGAACCACTCCAGGAACGACGCTGCATAGGCAATCTCGCCCCGGGACTCGGCCAGCGGCTTTCCCTGCTCCGCCGTCATCAGTACGGCCAGGTCTTCCTGGTTTTCCAGCATCAGATCGGACCACCTGCGAATGATGGCCGAGCGCTCCGCCGCGGTCCTGCTTCGCCAGGCGGGATAGGCCGCATTGGCCGCCTCTATGGCCCGGCGGGTCTCGGCTGCGCCCATCTTCGGGATGGTGCCGATGGTTTCGCCGGTGGCGGGATTGGTGACGGCGATGGTCTCGCCATTGTCGGCATCGAACCATTGGCCGTTGATGGAGCATTGCATGCGTAACAGTGACGGGTCTTTCAAGGTGAACATTCAAACCTCCTTCTGCTGGATGTGATGCATAACGACATGCGAATCCTTAACCGGGTATGGTTTCAAGTTTATCATCTTGTTTTCAGGTAAGCCAGTGTACGCCCCCAAAATCTAAAAGGGCCGCGTGAGCGGCCCTTTTAGTTCCCTGCCAGTACAATTTACGTCACATCTTCTGCCAGCTATACATCGGCATTGGCGCTGGCTTTGGTCTCCTTTTTCAGCCCCTTGGCAAAGCCCAGGATCATCATCACTGCCGGCAGCAACTGCCCGATCACGATCAGGGCGCAGAATCCGAGAAAGATCCAGACGAAGATGCCACTGTTGTCTTCACGTACCCCGGTCGCTGCGAATGCGGTGGCGGCCGGTACCAGCCCTGCGATTGCTCCGAAGAGTGCGGTTGACGGTTTCATGGCATCCTCCTTTTCTTTCATGGATTTAATGCTGTTGTCTTACTTCTTAGCATCAGGCATGCCGTTATTATTTTTTATTAATTACAAAATCGCAACGCACTGGTTTTGCGTACTAATTTCACGGCGTGCCGTAACGTAGTCCGCCATACTCCTCTCGTGGAATGCAGGCCTGGTGTATGGCAAAACCATACGGTTTCATTGACCGGCACGTCCCCTCAGCCCGACCACCGGAGCTATCTCCGCTGATTCTAAGAGCTATTTCCCGCATGAGGGGGTGTATAAAAAAGCATACGTCAGGCGGTCAGCGGTTGTGGCCCACGTAAAAACAATTGCCGTGGCCATGAAAATGGTGCTATACAGGTTAGCGACTGTGAACCACAGGGAAACCCTGTGGTTTTTTATTTTTCAGCAAAAAGGAATGCTTCAACGATGATCAGTGCAAACGACATAACCCTCTCCTACGGCAAGAGGGTCCTCTTCAAGGACGTCAACATCAAGTTCACCCCGGGCAACTGCTACGGACTGATCGGCGCCAACGGCGCCGGCAAATCCACCTTCCTCAAGATCCTGGCCGGTGAGGTGGAAGCAGACAAGGGAACCATCTCGGTCGGCCCGCGGGAGCGGATTGCGGTGCTCAAGCAGGACCAGTTCGCCTATGACGAGCAGACGGTCTTCAACACGGTGATCATGGGTCATAGCCGGCTGTACGAGGTGATGGCCGAGCGGGAGGCGCTCTACGCCAAGAGCGATTTCAGCGAGGAGGACGGCGTCCGGTCGGCCGAACTGGAGGCCGAGTTCGCCGAGATGAACGGCTACGAGGCCGAGTCCGAGGCTGCGGTGCTCCTGAACGGCCTCGGCATCCCCGAGGAACTGCGCACCCTGAAGATGAAGGAACTGGAGGGTGGAGACAAGGTACGGGTACTGCTGGCCCAGGCCCTGTTCGGCAGCCCGGACATCCTGCTTCTGGACGAGCCGACCAACCACCTGGACCTCAAGTCCATCTCCTGGCTGGAGGACTTTCTCTACCGGTTCCCGAACACCGTCATCGTCGTCTCCCACGACCGGCACTTCCTGAACCAGGTCTGCACCCATGTGGCCGACATCGACTTCGGAATGATCAAGGTCTACGTGGGGAACTACGATTTCTGGTACCAGGCAAGCCAGCTCACCCTGAAGCAGAAGCAGGACGAAAACCGGAAGGTCACCGACAAGGCCAACGAGCTGAAGGAATTCATCCAGCGCTTCTCCTCCAACGCCTCCAAAGCCAAGCAGGCCACCTCGCGCAAGCGGCTCCTGGAAAAGCTGACCATCGAGGAGATGCCGGTCTCGTCCCGCAAGTACCCCTACGTGGTGTTCAAGCCGGAACGGGCCTGCGGCGACATCATCCTGGAGATCCAGGGGCTGTCCAAGGCAATCGACGGCGAGCAGGTACTGAACGGACTGACCCTCACGGTCAACAAGGGGGACAAGATCGCCTTTGTCGGCGGCAACAGCCAGGCCAAGACCACCCAGTTCCAGATCCTGGCCGGTGAACTGGAGCCGGACGACGGCTCCTTCCGCTGGGGGGTGACCATCACATCCGCCTATTTCCCCAAGGAAAACCGGACCTACTTTGAAAACGACCTGAACCTGATCGAATGGCTCGGCCAGTATTCGCCTCCCACCGAGGGGGAGACCTTTGCCCGTGGCTTCCTCGGCCGGATGCTCTTTTCCGGCGACGAGGCGACCAAGAAGACCAGCGTCCTCTCCGGCGGGGAGCGGGTCCGTTGCATGCTGTCGCGGATGATGCTGGCGGGCGCCAATGCGCTCATCCTGGACGAACCGACCAACCACCTGGACCTGGAGTCCATCACGGCCCTGAACAATGGCCTGATCTCCTTCAGCGAGGTAGTGCTGTTCGCCTCCCACGACCACGAATTTGTCTCCACCGTAGCCAACCGGATCGTGGAACTCACCCCCGGCGGGATCATCGACCGGGTAATGCCGTTCGACGAATACCTGGAAAGCGCGGATATCGCCCGGATCAGGGACGAACTCTGCCATGGCCACCGGGATCTCGACCTGTAAGGGTACTCCTATACACAACGAGAAAAGGCTGTACGGTCATTGCCGTACAGCCTTTTCTTTTTTCGTAGGCGATCCCGCCTCAGGCGGAATTTTCCGGCAGGGGCTGCCTGCCATCAGGTGTTACAGCATGGATTGTCTCGTAGCTGCTTCGACCCTCGCCTCCTTTCTGAACCTCATGCCTTGATGTTCCGTCGATCCTTGCTGCCGGCTGGGGTCCGTCCTGAAACCGTTACCAAAGGAGTTCTCTGGCTGTTTACCGGGAGAACGGCTCCCGTATGAATTTCAATCGGCACCCTCCTGACTGACTTGAGCAGAAACTTTGGCACTTCAGAGCGCGCAAAAAGATAGTACACTTTAGCATGGTGGCAGGCGATTGCCCGGTGAGGGGAGGTAGAAGATGGACGAGATCAGCTATGACAACATCGGCCCGACCAAGGTCATCAGGCTTTACTCGGCCAAGGAACAACTGAGGGCCGTGGTGGTGATCGACAATACCGCCCTGGGCCCGGCCATCGGCGGGGTGCGGGTTTCGCCCACCGTGGACGTAACCGAGGTCTGGCGCCTGGCGCGGACCATGACCCTCAAGAACTCCATCGCCGGCCTTTCCCATGGCGGGGCCAAGGCGGGAATCATCGCCGATCCGGCCAAACCGGCAATGGAGCGTACCTTCCGGGTCTTCGCCCGGATGATCCGGGATATCACCGACTTCATCCCCGGCCCGGACCTGGGATGCGCGGAAACGGCCATGGCGTGGATCCACGACGAAACCGGCCGGGCCGTCGGCCTCCCGGAAGAGATCGGCGGCCTGCCGCTGGACACACTGGGAGCAACCGGATTCGGCTTGGCCGAATGCGCGGAAGTGGCAGCACCGCTCGCCGGCATCGAGCTTGCGGGCGCCCGCCTCGCCATCCAGGGGTTCGGCAGCGTCGGCAAAGCGGCAGCCCGGTTCCTGACCGCCAGGGGAGCGATCCTGGTGGCAGTCGCCGACTCACGGGGGACCATGTACAATCCGGCCGGATTCGACGTGGAGGCGCTGATCTCAGCCACGCAATGGACCGGCAGCGTGACCAATGCCGGCCAGGGCACCCCCATCGCGCCGGAAACGCTCTTCGGCACCGATTGCGAGATCCTCATCCCGGCTGCGGTGCGGGATGTGATTACCGAGCGGAATGCCGCCGGCATCAAGGCCCGCCTGATCCTTGAGGGGGCGAACATTCCGGCCACGGTGCGTGCCGAAGAACTGCTCCATGGACGTGGGGTGCTGATCATTCCGGACTTCATCGCCAATGCCGGCGGGGTCATCATGGCCGCCATGGAGTATGGCGGCAAAGGGGCGCCCGAGGCGTTCAGCGCCATCAGGGATCGGATCAGGAAGAACACGGGGCTGGTCCTGGAAAAGGCGGCCCAGGAGCGGGTCATCCCCCGCGTCGCTGCGGAGGCGATTGCCCGGGAACGGGTGCTGAAGGCGATGGCCTACCGGGATTACTGACCGCGCCCGTCTTCAGGGCATCTTTGCCCCGTCCTCAATCGCAAAATCCTCGACGTAGCCCTGCTACGCCTGCGGTTTTGCTCAATCGGACAGGTCAAACCTGCCCTAAATCCGGACGCGGTTCTCGCGGCTACGTACCCTCCAGGAACAGCAGCGCCGGGTCCTCCAGATAGCGGACCACCTTGCCGAGGAACAGGGCCGCATCGGCACCGTCGGTGACCCGGTGGTCGAAGGTGAGCGAAAGGGAAACGATGCGGCGGATGGCGATGGCGCCCCGATGGACCCAGGGTTTTTCCGCGATCCGGCCGCAGCCGAGGATCGCCAGGTCAGGCCAGTTGATGATCGGGGTGGCGTAGGTGCCGCCGAAATGGCCGTAGTTGGTGATGGTGAACGTGCTCCCCTTCAGTTCGTCCAGAGAGATGGTCCGCGCCCTCGCCTTGTTCCCCAGTTGCCGGATCTCTTCCGCCAGGGCCAGGATGCTCTTTTTGTCCACGTCCCTGATCACCGGCACCATCAGTCCTTCCTCGGTCTCCACCGCAATGCCGAAGTGGTAATGGCGCTTCAGGACGATCTCCTGCGCCGCGTCGTCAATCGATCCGTTCAGGTAGGGATGCTCCCGGAGGGCATGCTGGGCCGCCTTGATGAAGAACGGGAGGAAGGTCAGGTGCGTGCCGTGGTGCGCCTCCACCTCCTGCTGTTCCCGGTTCCTGATCCGCCAGAGGTCGGTCATATCGGCCTCGTCCATGGTTGTGACAAAGGCGGTCAACTGCTGCGCCGCGCCCAGGTGCCGGGCGATGGTCCGACGCACGCAGCGCAGCGGCAGCCGCTCCACCGGACCGAACGGTTCTTCCGTCCCCGTGACAGGTTGGGCAACCCGCTCCAGATCCTCCGGGGTAACGCTGCCACGGGGGCCGCTGCCACGAATGGCGGCCAGGTTGACCCCCCGCTCACGGGCCAGCTTCCGCACCAGCGGCGTGGCCCGCACCTCACGCGGCTCCGCAGCCGGGGAAGGGGGTTCATCTTCCTCTTCAGGAAGGACACCGACAATTCCCACCGACCGCGGCTTCTCCAGGACCTCTTCCCCTTCGGCGGCAATGGCCAGGAGCGGCTCCCCCACCTTCACCGTTTCCCCCTCGCGTCGCAGGAGCCGGGCAACGATCCCGGCGCGGGGGGTGGGGACCTCCACCACCGCCTTGTCGCTCTCCACCTCCAGCACGGTCTGGTGTTC
>JAJZTK010000093.1 GCA_021849045.1 Deltaproteobacteria bacterium
GCTTTCAGAAACCCTGGTGATGTTCGATTTTTCGGACGAGATCGCGCCGCTCCCCCCGGCCTTTATCCGGATGCAGGAAGGGCGGCAGCTCCCTGCCGGTGGCGGGACCTGGCAGGTCATCATCGGCAGTGGGCATTCGCCGGAACATGCCATGCTCTACTCTGCGGAAAAAGCTATCCTGATCTCGGGGGACCAGCTCCTGCCGCGCATCACCAGCAATGTCTCGGTCAGTGTCGTCAACCCGGAGGATGAGCCGCTCAGCTGCTGGCTCGCCTCACTCGACCGTCTCGGCGGACTGCCGGACGATATCCTGGTGCTTCCCGGCCATGGGCTTCCGTTCCGCGGTATCAGGAAGCGGGTGGAGGAGCTCCGCAGCCATCACGACCGCAGGTTGACGCATATGCTCGAAACATGCGCGGCTCAAGAGCCGTCGGCGTTCGAGATCGTTCAGTCACTCTATCCGGCCCCTCTCCCCGACTTTGACATGCAACTGGCATTGGGCGAATGCCTTGCCCATCTGCGCTACCTGCTTGAAAACGGCCGCCTTGAGGCAACGCTCGACAGCCAGGGGGTTTACCGGTACCGAACCGTCGCGTCTGCAACGAAAGAAGTACCGGTAACGTAGCAGCCTACCCTTACACCTTCCCCAGGATCTTCAGCAGGTGGGGAACCATCTGCTTCTTGCGGGACATGACGTTCTTCAGCTCGTACAGGTGGGGCTCCAGCTGCGGATACTCCATGACGTGGGCGATCCTGGTGTGCCCCTCCACCAGGAACAGAGTCGTCTCCGTGGCGATATCGGTCACCATCAGCCCGGCAATGAACAGGTTGTCCCGCCTCTTCACCTCCGCCAGGGCCGCCAGCAGTTCCCCCTTCATTTCATGGAACTCGTCGAACCCCACCACCTCCACCTGCCCGACGCCGATGGCGTGCTTCTCGTGTTTGAACAGCTTGAAATCGGCGTTCACCGCCCGCTCCGCCGAGCCGTAATTCTTCAGGGAACTGCAGGCGGCAAAGATCTCCCTGCCGAATTCGGCGGCATCCACGCCGGCAAGCTTTTCCAGCCAGGCCACCGCCGACCGGTCGCTTGGCGTGGTGGTGGGTGACTTGAGGATGACCGTGTCGGAGAGGATCCCGGCCAGGAGCAGGGCCGCAATGGTCTTGTCCGGATCGATACCGCTCTCCCGGTAGCGACCGGCCACCAGGGTGCAGGTGCTCCCCACCGGCGCGGTGATGAAGTCGATCGGGGCCATGGTGTGGTTGTTGCCGAGCTTGTGGTGGTCGATCACCTCCAGGATCTCCACCGTGTCGGCGCCCGGCACCGCCTGTCCCGGCTCGTTGTGGTCGACAAGGATCAGCGCGTACGGAAGCGGCGCCAGGAGCGACGACTTGGTCGCCACCCCGGCCAGGGTGCCGTCCTCCTCCAGTACCAGAACGGCCGCCTCGCCCGAGGCGAGCAGCTTCTGCCGCAGATGGGTGAGCGGCTCGCCGGTGCCGATCGAGGCGAACTTATGCTCCGCAAACAGGGCAACCGGCGTGGAGAGACGGGCCAGCCAGGCCGCCGTGGCGGTGTCATGGGGGGTGAGCAGCAGTGTGACCCCATTGTCCCGTGCCATGACCAGCAGGTCGTCCTCCGGTGCCAGATCGCCGGTAACCACCAATAGCCGCACACCCCGCTCGATGGCCGCCTGCTGGATCGTGCGCCGGTTGCCGGTCATGATCAGGAGCTGTCTCGGATCGAACCCGTCGATCCGGCTTGAGAACGACTCCTCCAGCATGGCGCCGATAAAGAGCTGCAGCGTGATCGTTCCCCCGTCCGCGCCCCCCGCTACGAGCCGGCCGGAAAGGGTCCTGGTCAGGGCGTCCAGGGTCGTGGTGATCTCCCGCTGCTGCTCCCGGCTCGGCACAAGGTACTTCTCCGACAGCCGCAGAAGCGACAGCACACCACACGGCCGCCCCTGGTCGTCCAGCACTGGCAGCACCCGCACCCCGCTGGCATGGAACAGCTCCAGCGCCTCGTAGGCCGACGTCGTTGTCCCGACGGTCACCGGCCGACGGTTCAGTGTGTCGCGCACCTTGGGATGCACGTCCGCCAGATAGAGCGGATCGGGAACCCCCAACCGGTCCAGGATATAGCGGGTCTGAGGGTTGGGCTCCCCTGCCATGGCAGCGACCACCTCCGCCCCATCGGCCCTCCTCTTAAGCTGCGCATAGCCAATGGCCGCGGCGATCGAATCGGTATCCGGATTGCGGTGACCGATGACATAGATTTTAGTGCTCATCGCTTGTTGCTCCTATGGAAGATATTCGGCGCTATTCTGCCTCAGCATCACTACAGGAGCAAGTGGTTCTTCAACAACCTTCCGGCATGATTCGCAAAACAGGCCCGGCCTGTCACCCAGGATTATTCTCCATCAGGTGGATTCGGCATCGAACAGAAAAACGGCTGTTGACGACTCTATGCCGTGAGCCGCGTCAGGAGGCGTTGAGCGTAAACGCGGGCCATCTGTTTACGGTGCGCGGGGCTTCCGGCCTGGTTTTTAACCGGGCTCGTCCTTTTTCCGATGAGCTCGGTCACGCGTGCCAGAAGTTCCGGGGAGGGTTGCGCTCCCTCAAGAAGTTCCATTGCCTCGGATGCGGTTACCGGAGAAGAGGCCAAGGCTCCGAGCACGACCCGTACGTCTCTCATCGTGCCGTCCTTCATCCGCATCGCTACGGCAACAGAGGCCAGAGGGTAGTCGATCGCCCCTCTCTTCCGGTATTTCAGATAGCCGGACCGAATCCCGTGCGCTGCCGGAAGACGCACCCCCACAAGGAGTTCGCCCCGCTTCAGGGCGATGCGGTGAATCCCGTCCTCCCGGTAAAGCTCTTCCAGCGGGATCTCGCGATGGATGGTGCTTTCGCCGTCCCACCATGCCAATTCCGCCCTCGCGCCCAAGGCGATGAGGGCCGGCACGGTGTCGGAGGAGAAGACCGCGAAGCAGCGTTTGGCGGAAGGAGCTGCCCGGCAGATGTCCCCGTCTTTTTTCAGACAATACCCCTTGCTGTTTCGCCAGAACTCGCTCTGGTTGAAATACCAGCAGCGCGTGTCGAGGCATACGTTGCCTCCCAGGGTCCCCATGTTCTGTATGTTCGGGCTCGCGACCACACCCGCCGCCTCACTCAATGCCGGGTAACGTTCCCGTATCAGGCAGTTGTCCCGGATGGTGGACAGCTTCACTCCAGCGCCCAGAAAGGCTCCCTCCGGGTTAATTTCCAGGGTGGCCAGTTCTTTCAAACCTTTCAGATCCACCAGTCTGCCGGGGGTGTAGAGCCCCTGTTTCATGGAAACCAGAAGGTCGGTGCCGCCAGCCAGAGGCAACGCGTCGGGGAACTCGCCAAGGAGTTGCAGCGCCTCGGTAAGGGATTGGGGCCTCTCAAGTTTGAATCGCGGAAGTGGCATCATGGCTGTTCTCCTTTTTTCAGTGCACTAAGAACCGCCTCCGGAGTAATCGGCGCATCGTGGAGCCAGATTCCAACGGCATCGTAGATGGCGTTCACCACTGCCGGTATCGAGGGGTGAAGACTCCCCTCACCGCACTCCTTGGCCCCGAAGGGACCCTCGGGATCGACGCTTTCGACCAGAATCGCCTCAACGTCCGGCACGTCGAGCATCGTGGGGATCTTGTACTCCAGCAGGCTCGGACATGCGTGCTGCCCACCGTCCGTGATGTCATGGTTCTCCAGCAGCACCTCGCCGAGGGCGTTTACTGCCGCGCCCTCTACCTGCCCCTCGGCGGCAAGAGGGTTCAGGGCGAGTCCCAAATCGTGGGCGGCAACCAGCTTCAAAACCCTGACGACGCCGGTTTCCTCGTCCACCTCGACTTCTGCGGCATGGGCACCGAAGGAATAGGCCGGACTCGGCCCGACGCCGGCGCCCCGGTAACTGCCGCCAAGTTTCGGTGGTGTGTACCCCCCGGAACCATAGATCGACGTCCCCTTTGATTCGGCCAAAACCACTGCCTGCGCAAAGGTAAGCGTTTTCTCCGAATGCCCCTGAGCCGAAGCAATTCCGTCTTTTATCTGCACGGTTTCCTCGGGAACCCCCAGTTTTTCGGCAATGATCGGCACTATTTTCCTCCGCACCTCCAGTGCCGCGCTCCGGCAGGCGTTGCCGGCCATGAAGGTTACGCGGCTTGAGTAGGAACCGAGATCAACCGGCGTCGTATCCGTGTCCGCCGAAATCACCTTGATCGTGTCGGGACGGATCCCGAGGGTTTCGCCGGCCACCAGGGCGAGCATGGTATCCGAACCCTGCCCGATGTCGGAGGCCCCGCAAAAGACGGTGACCCCGCCTCCCCGATCGACGCTGATGTTGACGCTGGAATGGGGCATGGGATTAAAGTAAATTGCATTGTTGGCCCCGGAAACGTATCCGCCGCCTGCGATGCCGACGCCGCGACCACGCGGGAGTTTCCCTCTCCGTTCATTCCAGCCGATGGCCTTTCCCGCTTTTTCTAAGCATTCCTCGAAACCGCAGGAGGTGATCCTCAATTCGTTGAGGGTCATGGTATTGGGCTTGAGGGCATTTTTTTGCCTGATCTCGACCGGATCGATGCCGAGGTCGGTAGCGATCCGGTCGAGGTGAACCTCGAAGGCGAAGCGCGGTCCCACGCCGCCGTGCCCCCTGAGTGCCCCGCAGGCCGGTTTGTTGGTAAAGACCCGCACGCCATCGAAGCGGTAGGCGGGGAGGATGTAGGGGAGGGTCAGGAGCTGGCCGGAATAGTAGAGGGTAACGAGACCATAAGACCCGTAGGAACCGCCGTCCAGAAGGTTTTGAAACTCCACGGCCGTGATGGTCCCGTCCTTCTTGACCCCGGTCCTGAGCTTCATGTGCATCGGGTGACGCCCCCGGTGGGACATGAACACCTCCTCGCGGGTATGGACGATCTTCACCGGCCGGCCGCACTTCCGGGAGAGCATACAGGCTACAAACTCATAGGAAAATGGCTCCCCCTTGCCCCCGAATCCCCCGCCCAAGGTAGGTTTTATCACCCTGACCCTGTCCATCGGCAACTCAAGAACCCGGGAAATGGCCTTGTGAACGTAATGCGGCACTTGCGTGGTGGACCAGAGCGTCATTTTGCCGTCGCGGTAGTTGGCCAATGCCACGTGCGTCTCTATGGGGGCGTGGGTTATGGCCGCCTTGAAAAAGGTGTCTTCCCTGATGTGGTCCGCTGCGGCAAACCCCTCCTCAACGCTCCCGAATTCAAGGGTGGCCCGACGTTCGATGTTCGCGACTTCACTCTCCTTATGGATCTTGACGTCCTCTCTCGTCATGGCTTCATAGGGGTCGAATAGTGCCGGCAACAGTTCGTAATCGACCTCGACAAGTTTCAGCGCCTCCAGGGCAGTCCGCTCGTCAACCGCAGCCACTCCCACCACCGGCTCGCCGACGTAGCGCACCTTGTCGATGGCAAGGGCGTTTTCATCCTCTGCGCGGGGGAGTATCCCGAAACAGATCGGTGCCTCCTTCCCCAGGACAATGCCCCTGACGCCGGGGAGCGCCTCGGCCTTGGACACGTCAATGTTCCTGATGAGCGCATGGGCGTGAGGAGAGCGCAAGAGTTTGCCCACCAGCGTGCCCGGCAGGTGTATGTCATCTGTGTACTGCGCATCTCCGGTGAGTTTGGCCACCCCGTCGATCCGGGGAAGTGCCTTGCCGACATAGCTGAAGGAGGAGGTTTTCATCACGCGCCCTCCGGATAAACCTTTGCGGCAATCTCGACCGCGTTTACAATTTTCACGTAACCGGTGCAACGGCATAGGTTCCCCGAAAGCGCCCCCTTGATTGTTTCCCTGTCAGGATTGGGGTTTGTATCCAGCAGCGCCTTTGCCGTCAGAACCATCCCCGGAGTGCAGAAGCCGCACTGGACGGCTCCGGCCTCGTGAAACGCACGCTGCACCGGGTGGAGATCCTCCCCCTGGGCCAATCCCTCGATGGTCACAATTTCGTGCCCCTGGGCATCCGCTGCCAGCGTCAGGCAGGAAAGGACCGGTTTCCCGTCAAGAAGCACCGTGCAGGAACCGCAATCACCAAGATCGCACCCCTGCTTGGTCCCGGTCAGACCGAGCCTCTGCCGCAACGTCTCAAGAAGCGTCTCCTCATCCCCCACACCCACCTCGATCGGGTTTCCGTTTACCGTCATCTGTACGATAATCATTTCCAATTTCCTCCCTGATTAAGCGTGCTCGAAGCTTGTCAGTATGTAAGGGCAAGATTGCCTCGTATACTAGGTTATTAATCAAAAAATCAGCTTATCATGTCGTGGCATCCTGAATCTGGGAATACCCATCTTCTTCGCAGATGGATTCCAAAAATGACACCACACCGAAGCCAACCAGCTGATATAAGATGTTTATTAAAATTATACTTACCTCGTCAACGAACTTAAGCAGGGAAACACACAGTGTTATGATGATAAAAAGACCCAATCAATATCTCTTGTATACAAGTTATTACATCCAACAACAGACTGTCAAGTCTTAATTGCGCATCCAGTAGGCAGCGGGACATCTACAGCCATTTCGCCGCTGAAATCGGCGGCTTCAACGCAACTCACCGAGACAGAAGCAGATTGGTGGAGACCTTCACGTAGCGCCCAGGGACCGGTGCAGGATCTCCAGGAACGCCTCGATCCGTACCTTCAGCTGCCCGGCGTCCGACTCGGAGTAGTCGGTCTCGATCTGCAGGAAAGGAATTCCAGACCGTTCCTGGAGGTACTTCTTGAGGCTGTAGGACTCGATGTTGTAGGTGTGGCACCCCTGCCAGGTGAGGTCGATGACCCCATCGGCACGGAATTCCCTTGCCAGGCGCTCCACCAGTTCGAAGCGCCCCTGGTTCGGTGACATGCACGAGCATGGGATCCGGAGGTACCGTTCGGCAATCGCCAAGAGCGGATCAGCAGTGCCCTCTTCCACCGGCTCCACCTTTTTATAGGCGCCGCAGCTCTCGAAGCAGACGATGTTGCCGCCGCTCTCCTCCACCATCCGCACCACCTTGTCGGAGCCGATCCCCACCGGCACGCCGGTGAGGAGAATCCGCGGCGTCTTTGCGGAAAAGGGGGAGACGCCAGCGACGGCCATATCCTGGAGCTCTTTCGTCAGACGGTCGACGAGGGCAATGGCATCCCGCTTGTTCACGGAGAAGCCGCGGTTGTGGAGTACCGTCAGGAGATCCTGGCCGCTGATGGGGGCCGGCTTCTGCCGGCAGACGTCCTGGAGGGCCTGAAGCGAACGTCGCTCGTCGTTGCAGAGCCGGATCGCGTCGTGCAATGCATCCTCGGTGATTTTCACGCCGAACGCATTCTCCAGCCGCCGCACCATCCGCTTCAGTTCCAGAACCCAGTAGTCGAGGGCCGCTTCGTCCTGCACCTGGGGGAGCTGCATCAGATGGAGCGGTTTGATCTCCCCCATCAGCTCGTACATCTTTTTCTTCCCGTCGCAGGTGGTCTCGGCGATCAGGAGGTCGGAGAGGTGAAAGTATGGGCAGGTATCGGTTACCGCGAAGCCGTAACTCGATTTGATGAGAGGACAGAGGTTGCGCGGCAGCACCTTCTCCGCCACCGGCACCGGGTTCTGGCTTGTGCCGCAGAGGGAGACCGGAATCGCCCCGGCCGCGACAATCAGTTCCGCCGGGGAATAGAGACAGTAGGTGCCCACCACCCTCGCCCCCGCCTCTTTGGCCTCCTTCAGGGCGATAACATTCCGCTCCCGCAGGGAGGCTATTTCCGCAAACGTTTCAGCTTTCATCATGGTCATGCCTTTGTCCTCTTATTTGTTCTCGTGGCTGTCATGCGTCCCAGCCGATCAGCGCGGCGCCCAGGGCGCCCACCAGTTGAGGGTTTGCGGGAATATGGAGCGGCACGCCGAGGTGCGCCGCCACGACCTCGCAGATTTCTGGGTTGCGGGCGGTCCCGCCGGTGAAGGTAATTTCGCCCAGTACCGACACCCGACCAGCCAGCCCCTGAATCCGCTGAGCAATGGAGGCGAGGATGCCGGCGGCAATGGCCTCCTTGCCGGCGCCAGCAGCAAGAAGCCCCACAATTTCGGACTCGGCAAAGACCGTACACATGCTCGACAGGGAGGCGGGCTCCGCATTGGCAGCCAGTACCCCCAGCCCGTCAAGGGTCACGTCGAGCACTCCGGCCATAACCTGGAGAAAGCGGCCGGTACCGGCGGCACACTTGTCGTTCATGATAAAGTCGGCCACTGCCCCATCATGGTTCAGGACAATGACCTTGCTGTCCTGGCCGCCAATATCGATGACAGTCCTGGTCCCGGCATTGAGGTGATAGGCTCCCCGGGCATGACAGGTGATCTCCGTCACCTTGCGATCGAAGATCGGCAGCGACACCCGCCCGTAGCCGGTGCCGACAACCCGCTCGACACGCCCCTCGGACAGGCCGGCCCCGACAAGGGCCTCACGAAGAGCACGCAATCCCGCCTCACGCGGCTCCCAGCCGGTGGGAACCACCGCCTCTCCCCTTACCTCGCCGTCGAAGATCACCGCCTTGGTGGCCATCGAGCCGATATCGATACCTGCGGCCAGCCTGGTCATAGTCTCTCCACCTTCATAATTCCCCTTACAGCCAAACCACCCAGGCGTCCTGGATGTTCTTCAGCAGCCAGTCGGCACCACGCTTTTCCACGAAGTCATACTTATCGGACCGCGACCGACCCAGCGGTGACCGGGCGACAACCAGCACAATCTCCTTGGGAAAAGGCCCTTTTGATGAACTGAGCGAAGACAAGAAACGTCTGATAGAAAAATATGAACTGGTGGGCACGGAAGGGTTCGAACCTTCGACCTGCCGATTAAGAGTCGGCTGCTCTACCAACTAAGCTACGTGCCCAAAGAAATTAATAGTCTTGTGCAACCTTAAAAATTCAAGAAGCAACTGCATAACAGTTCCGGCTTTCATCGTAGCAGACCAATCCTTGTTTTGCCGAACGGTTCAGGTGCCTTGCCACTTCAGACTGATCAACACGTAAAATCTCGGAGATTTCCCTGGTTGAAAGCGGCTGCTTTCCCAGTAGAGTGGTAATTTGGCTTATTGCCAATTTATCTGAAATCAATTCGCGAAGTAATCTATTGACCTCAGCGCTGTTGAAAAAGTCGTCATATTCTTTTTCCGTCTCAAAACGTACCCTCAGCTTCTCCCTTTCCACCAGCTTGAGATAGGGGAGCATCTTTTTGGCTGCTTCGAGTTTGAGCTGCAACTCACCGGCATCCATTCCTTCGCCTTTGCCAAGAGGTCCCAGCTCCTTCAGCTTCTCGGTAAACTCAGTAACAACCTTGGCAAAACGTATCCCTTCCGAGGCAGATACCCATTCAAGCCGTACCCTTGCCGGGTTCACTCCTATCTGTTCCATTACTTTTCTGGTCAGATGCATCATACTCAAGGCATCGTAATTGCCTTCGGTAGAATAATGGCATTCGCCAAGCCAGCAACCACCGATAAACACGCCGTCTATGCCGTTTTCAAAAGCCCTGAATATATGTTCTGAGTCTACTCTGCCGGAGCACATCACCCGTATCACCCTGATGTTAGGGGGATATTGAAAGCGCGAAACCCCACAAAGGTCCGCCCCTCCGTAGCAACACCAATTACATAAGAAACCAACCATCTTGGGTTTAAACTCATATCCTGCATCCATTCGTATCTACCTCCTAAGTCAGTTATCCCTGTTTTGTTCACCAGTGAGCTTCTGCAAGAGCTGAAGTCGCCGCGTCAACTTAGGCGGAATAGCTTGTTGAACAAGTGCATTATTAACCGGTTGAAAGCTCTAGGTCAAATTCATTGTTTTCATAAAAACGATCATATCGATCGTAAATAGCGATACATTGAGTTGTGGATGAGGGATAGCGAAGAAAACGATAGAGGGTCGGCTTGCCGCGGCTGATCCGGGGTGGAGGAGCACCCCGGCGTGGCATCAAGGATTTTAACGAGTGTAAACAACCGAGAAGCAAAACGTAATTCGGCAGATGGAAGGACGATCCATCTGCCGAATTTGTGGGACTTGTTAGTTCAAAACCAGAGCAGCCGAGCAACAGCTCGCAAAACACACCGTCTAATCGAGCGCCTTTTCCAATTCGATATACCTGCCCGTCCGTAATCCCATGCTGCGAAAAAACGACAACAGCAGGTTATTGTCCCGGTCCGCCATGGTGCGTACCGTCCTCACCCCCGCATTCTTCAGGCATTTCGAAATTTCTTCAAACAACTGCTGACCAATTCTCATCTGGCGGACATCCGGGGACACAGCTGCCGCGAATACCCAACCGCAGGGAGGCGAACCAAACTCCCAAGCGCGAATTTCACCGATGATGAAGCCCACGACCGCGTTATTGAACTCCGCGACCAGAAAACACCGGTCGTTATGACCATTGATGTAGTGTTCAAAAACACTGCTCCAATAGGCCGGTTTTTCTTCATCGGAGCCCTGTAGGTCCAGGGAAACGACGGCGTCAAAGTCGGATGCAGCAGCGTTGCGAATGAAAATCGGGTCTTTCATAGTGGCGTGCTCTCCTAAAGGTAGTTATCCAAAAAATGTCAAGGGACCCTCCCTGAATGGAAAGATCCCTTGGCGTCGACAGATACAATCCGTGCCGTTAGGTCTCCTTTGCAAAAGGGAGGCAGCGCCGTTTCCAGCGGTACCCATAGGCCGAATGCCGTGAGGATATCCTTTTAGACAATTCGGCTCGGAGATGGTTATTAAGTTATTGCTCAGTGCGAGCGGCACTTTCAGCTAATTATGCATTTAAGTACCACAATACCTTTTTTTCTGTCAAGAAATATTCTATTGCCCAATACTGTAGAGCTATTACTCCCTGTAGCAATTCCCCACACATTGGTCCGTCCTCTCATCCAAAACAAAAAGTCGAGAGATCCTCTTCTCTCCAACTACAGAAACGGCTCACTACTCTCCTTTGATTTCCGGTACAGGGTTGACCTGGAAACACCCAGTTTTCGGGCGGCGGCAGAGACGTTCCCATCGCATTCGCGAAGAACGTCCCTTATCACGGCAGCTTCAAACTCCTCCAGGCGCCCTGTTCCGTTGTCCCCGCCCCTTCCCTGCAGATTGCGGCATACCGCCTGTCTCCCGACCTGTTCAAGGAAATCCTCAGGAAGATGCTCGACCGATATTTCGGACTCGTCCTCACGCAGGGCCAATGCCGTTCGGATCACGTTCGAAAGTTGACGGATGTTGCCGGGCCAGCCGTGTCGGGAAAAGAGATCGATGACGAAGGGAGAAAAGCCAATGCTGTTATCCCCCCGAGCCAACGTCCGCAGGATGCTGACTGCCAACGAGAGCCGATCCTCCCGGGCCCGGAGGGACGGGAGGGTGACGAGGAGACCGTTCAGGCGATAGTAGAGGTCCTCCCGGAAACGTCCGGCCGCGACCTCGTCCCGCAGCCGGCGATTGGTGGCGCAAACGATCTTGACATCGATCGGTAGTGACTTGGTTCCACCCAGCGGCGTGACCGTTCGGTCCTGCAGGACCCGCAGCAGCCGGGCCTGCATGGTGATAGGCATATCACCGATTTCATCGAGAAACAGGGTACCGCCGTCGGCCTGCTGGATCTTGCCGATGCTGCCGGTGCGCCGGGCACCGGTAAAGGCACCTTCGCGATAACCGAAGAGCTCCGACTCGATCAATCCCTCGGGGATGGCGGCACAGTTGAGTGCGACAAATGGGCCTTTGTACCGGGGACCATCGGCGTGGAAGGCGCGGGCGAACATCTCCTTGCCGCTCCCGGACTCACCTTCGATCATCAGCGGAATGTCGTGGCCGATGATCTTTCTCGCCTTGCGAATGGCAGCACCCATGGCCGGGTCGCCCAAGTCCAGTTCCGCCAGGGAACCGGATGACGTCTCCGTCCCGGGAACACGCCCGGCTGCTTCGGGCCTACGGATGGGCAGATAGGTGATGGGTGAAACCGAGGCCCCGAACTTGACCCGGCCGAACAGTTCCACGCCGCTTCTCAGTCGAAGCTTTATAACCGGTTGCGGGAGGACGCGGGCCTGTTCGAACAGACCGGCCAGGGTCAGGTCGAAGATGCTGCCGATGTCGCGCTTTTCCGCATCGTAGCGGTTGAGTCCCAGCTGGACCAGGGCTGACCTGTTGCCGGCAACGAAGCGGCCTTCCAGGGAGAAGACCGCAATACCTTCGTACAGGGTGCCTATGAACTCCGGCCGCAGGTGGAAATGGATCAGGATTTCATCGTTGCATTCATGGGCGAAAAACTGGTTTTCGATCATCTGCGCTGACATGCGTACCAGTGCCATGGTGTGACGCTGGTAGGTGGCCGAGTCGCTGGAAACATCGAGTACGCCGAGCATTCTCCCAAGGGGATCGAAGATCGGGGCCGCCGAACAGGTCAGGAACTGATTGATCGTGATGAAATGTTCGGTGCTGTGCACCGCGATCGGAATCTGCTCCACGAGTGCGGTGCCTATGGCGTTGGTGCCGTTGGCCTCCTCCGTCCAGATGCCACCGGGCTGGAGGGTCACCTGTTGCGCCTTTTCCACGAAGTCCATATCGCCGACCGAGTGCAGCACCACCCCGGTCGCATCGGTCAGCACCACCACGCTGGAAGTCCCGGAAATCTGTTCGTGGAGTTGCTCCATCACCGGCTCAGAATGAACAATCAGCCGTCTGCTCCGTTCGCGAAAACCGGGCAAAGCTCCGGTGGAGACCACCGGAATCTCCCTGGCCTGCCGCTCGACGCTGACCCTTCGGTCGACGCACCGTTGCCAGGAACGGCTGATGACTTCAGGGAGAAGATCGCTGGGAAACGATTCTCCTGCCAGGAATCGTGACTTGGTGTCGACCGCATTCACTACTCTGCTGCCCGCTGACCACGACATATCCACCTCTCGAAGATCGTGCCTGCCGGTTTCAATGACACCGAACCGTTTGATTGACTGCTCGCAACTAACACTGTTTTCTATTGCAACAGATGAGACAGCAACAGTTGTGCCATTTTGCGACAGGTTCAATACAAACTCTGCCACAGGCGGGCAGCGCACCAGCTCACCACTCTCTACCCGACCTCATAATCACACGGAATATCAAGCAATTCAGAACCAACTCCGCACCAGCGGAAAAGTATAAAACCAGGTTCTATGTTTTGGCACATGCACTGCTATGAGTAGCATCAAGCTGACTTATCCGACATCAAAAAAATCACATGGGGAGAAAGGAAACAATTATGTCGAACGTATCAACACAGATCGATCTGATGATTGCCAGGGCAAAGAAGGCTGCGGAGAAGTTCAACGAGCTGGGGCAGCTGGAGGTTGACCGGATCGTGGCGGCCATGACCAGGGCCGGCGTGGCCAACGAGCGGAAGCTTGCGGAAATGGCGGTCGAGGAAACCGGCATCGGCAATGTGGAAGACAAGGTGATCAAGAACCATTTCGGCACCCAGGTGGTCTATGACTACATGCGGGGCAAGCCGTCGGTGGGGATCATCGATGAGGACGACAGCATCATCTCCATCGCCGAGCCGTTCGGTATCGTGGCAGCGGTAACGCCTACCACCAACCCGACCTCCACCACCATGTTCAAGTCGCTCATCGCCCTCAAGGGACGGAATGTCATTGTCTTCGGTTTCCATCCGCGTGCCCAGAAATGCAGCGAAGAGGCAGCCCGGATCATGCTTGAGGCAGCCGTGCAGGCCGGCGCGCCGGCTGACTGCATCCAGTGGATCACCGAACCGTCCATCGAGGCGACCGACGCCCTGATGAAGCATCCCGACGTGGCCATAGTCATCGCCACCGGCGGCGGCGCAATGGTCAAGGCCGCCTACAGTTCGGGCCATCCGGCACTCGGTGTCGGACCCGGCAACGTGCCGGTCTACATCGAAAAAACCGCCTGCCTTGAGCTCGCTATCCCGGACGTGATCGCCTCCAAGACCTTTGACAACGGCACCATCTGCTCCTCGGACCAGTCGGTGATCTTCGACGACAAAGAGGTTGCGCAGAGGGCGCTCGACCTCTTCAAGACGCACGGCGCCTACCTCTGCAACGACGAAGAAAAGGCCAAGCTGGAAGCGGTCATGTTCGACAAGGAGCGTGGCGTCCCCTCCATGGCGATCGTCGGCAAGCGGCCGCAGGTCATTGCCGAACTGGCCGGGTTCAGCATCCCTGCCGATGCGAAGATGCTGATGGTACCCCTCACCACCACCGGTCCGGAAGACTGGATGAGCCACGAGAAACTCTCCCCGGTCCTCGGCTGGTTCATCGTCGACAGCAGGGAGAAGGCGATCTCCGCTGCCGTCTGTCAGCTCGAATTCGGCGGCGCCGGCCACTCGGCCGTTGTCTTCACCGAAGACGAAGAGGCGGCAAAGGAGTTCGCTCTCAGGGTCCCGGCCAACCGGGTTGTCTGGAACCATCCGTCGGTCCACGGCACCATCGGAGCCCTGTACAACGACCTGGTACCGTCCCTCACCCTCGGCTGCGGCGCCATGGGGGGCAACATCACCACTGAAAACGTTGGCTACAAGAACCTCCTGAACATCAAGCGGATTGCCAAGAGAAAGGCTGCCTGATCCACCAAACATCCCTGGCAGGGCGACCAGCGCCTTGTCAGGGATACAACAAAATCTATTTTTGCTCTCCGAGTCGTACCGCCTACCAGGGACAGCCCACACGGCGGCCGGCCAACGGGTGCTGCCGGAAACGACAGCGCCTCCTTATGGAAAGGAGAACGGCTGTCCCCCCCTATCCGGGGTGTCGAGGTCTCTTTCCGCTTAACGGGAGAGGCCTCTTTTTTTTGTGACAGATGGCCGCAGAGAGAGCACGGACAAAGGGGAAACAATGGCTCACGTAACCTGCGCAATCTGGTCAAAGGATGTCCAGAAGGCAAAAGCTTTAGCCCTGCGCCTGGAATGCGGGACTGCCTGGGTGAATACCCACTCGACCATTCAGCCGAATGCACCTTTTGGCGGAGTGAAGGAGTCTGGGTTCGGGGTGGAGTTCGCTCGGGACGGGCTGACGGAATATACTTCGATTCAGACAGTAAAGATCGTGAAACCTAAAGCTTATGAGTACGATTCCAGTAGGGTAATGTCAGGCAGTCGTACAGTCCATCCAGGATACTGACCCGGTCTGTACGACTGCCTGACTGGTAACACCATCTAGAACGGGAAATGCCTCTTGCCCATCTGCACGGTGATCCACTTCACTTCGGTCATCTCTTCCATGGAATAGCGCCCCCCCTCGCGACCGACCCCGCTGTCCTTGATCCCACCAAAGGGAACATGTGGCTCGTCAAAGATGGTGCAATCGTTTATGTGCACCATTCCCGCCTCCAGCCTCAAGGAGAGATCGAATGCCTTCTGCAGGTCGTTGGTAATGATTGCAGAGGAAAGCCCGAAGGAGGAGTTGTTGGCAATCGCCAGCGCCTCCTCGCTGTTGGCGGCCTTGATCACGCAGGCGACCGGGCCGAAACTCTCTTCGTCGAAGATCCGCATTTTGGTGGTTACATCGGCAACAATTGTCGGCTGAAAGAACCCTCCTTCATAGTTGCCGCCGAACAGCAGGCGGGCTCCATCCGAGACCGCATCATCCACCTGCCCCTTGATAAAGGGACATTGCTTGCTTTCAACGAGAGGACCGATGACCGTATCGGGCTGGTGCGGATCACCTACTTTAAGGGTCCGTGCCTTGGTCACAAGTTTTTCGCAGAACCGGTCGTAGATATCGGCCTCGACGATCATCCGCGAGTTGACCATGCAGACCTGTCCCTGGTGCAGGAAAATTCCGAATATGGCGGCATCCACCGCATAATCCGGATCTGCATCCTTGAGCACGATGAGCGGGCTTTTACCGCCCATTTCAAGGGTGATCTTCTTCTGGTAACGTCCCGCAACCTCGGCCAACTGCTTGCCCACCTCCGTCGATCCGGTAAAGGTGACCATGCGGATGCGGGGGTCAACAACCAGCTTGTCGCCAAGGGTACTCCCTTTGACCGGTATGACGTTCAAAGCACCATCCGGTAGCCCGGCCGCTTCAAAAAGCTCAGCGATCTTGAGACCGATGACCGGCGTTGGTGACGCAGGCTTGAGGACAAAGGTGTTACCGGCAGCCAGGGCCAGACAGACCTTCTTCATCGCCAGCAGAAAGGGGAAGTTGAACGGTGCAATCCCCGCAATGACCCCCAGCGGTCGACGGACCGTCATGGAAAAAACCCCGGGGGCATCGGACGGCATGGTCTCGCCAAAAATGCGGCGGCACTCGCCGGCTGCGCTGCGGAGCAAATTTGCCACATACGATACCTCGAACATCGCCTTGCCGAATGTGCCGCCTCCTTCTTCGATCAGAACGTCGGCAAATTCCTTGGTGCGTTCCTCCAGTATGGCTGCCGCCTTTATCAGGATACCCTCCCGCATTGCCGGTGGGCTGTTTCCCCATGTCTCCCGTGCGGCATAGGCGGAGGCAATGGCGGCCTCTATGTCGTCTGCACTCGCCTGATGCACCTTGGCATAGACCTCTCCATTTGCCGGATTGACATCGTCGGCCATCGTCCCCGTCGAAGACGGAACCCATTTCCCATTAATAAAGAGCCTGTATTCCTTGACACTCATTTCAACCCCTCCTTACCGGATGATTAACGCTTCCACGATCCAGATCAACTTGTGTCCTGATTAGTACCAATCTTCCGCAACACACTCTCCCCCTCCCTTGACGGGAGGGGGGCGGGGGGGGGGGTGAAGCTGCAACCAGCGGACTTCGTGGCAACGTC
>JAJZTK010000004.1 GCA_021849045.1 Deltaproteobacteria bacterium
GCCGCTTCGATCTGGCCAGGATGCTCTCCAGACTGGTCACAGCAACTGTCAGGACAGGCAAGCGTCCTGAGGCCTGGTTGCGGCTAGCGGGAGATCAGTTCTAATCAGGAAATGAGATGTTAGTCGCAGGCGTGATGTGTTTGAAAGCTTTTGTTGTTCTGAGTGCGGAGTGACCAACGAGGAGGAAGGGATGACCTGTCCAAAATGCAAGGCACGCATCGGCATCTTCAAGCAGGAGTTGACGGTGGACACCGGTCCTGCCTTTGGCATCAACTGTTTCATCTGCGGATACTGGGTCCATCAAGGGGTTCATCTGAACCAACTGTCGATAAGGCCGGAAACGAAACCCCGGATACCACGACGAGCTGCCTAGAGTTACCATCACAATAACGGTACCGAAGATAGTATGATTCTTGATCAAATGTTGACCATTCTTGTGTCGGATTGGCGAAGAAGAGAACAGAGTGCCGGTGAAACGATTCCCCTGGCTGAAGTTGTCTGGCTTCTGGGTAGCGGGGATTGGCAAGGGATAACCGATGAAACGGCAACGGTGGAGATTGTTGACCTGATACACAACTTCCTGGCCGATAACGGAAGACTGCGTGAGGCGACAAAAACGGCACATCAGTTTGAAACCAGGGAAGAACTGCTGCTGGAGGCCACCCTGATGGGGGTGATACAGGATTGGAAAGCTGCGGTTGTTCCCATTACGGGTGATGTCCCGGCGAATCCACAGCTGCTGTTGAAAACCTCTGGATAGACGTGTTGAAAAGTGATGATTTGACCATCAATTCAAGGCGTCCAGCATTTTGCACAATAATTGTACACACCCACTGGGTGACATTGTCAGGCAGTACCGATTTCCCCTCTTCGTAAACCAATTCCCATTAGCACGACGAAACCGGCAAGGATTCCCCATACGGACAAGGCCGGTACTGCCGGGCTGCCGGCAGCCAGGACGGTGACCGTTACGCTGGCGCTGTTGTTCGCGGGCACCGGGTCAGGCGTGTCGGCTGCCGCAGTTGCCGTAAAGGTGAGAGACCCGGCTGCTCCCGGGCTGATGGCAATCTGAACGCTACTGCTTGTGTTGGCGGCCAACGTTCCCATTGAGCACGAAACCTTGCCGGTGGTGACGGTGCAGCCGGGTGTGGCGGAAACGAAGCTGGACCCGGCCGGGATCGGGGCCGATATCAACAGGTTGACGGCTGCGGAAGGGCCGGCGTTGCTGACGGTGACATTGTAGGTCAGGGTGCTGCCGGCTACCGGTGCGCTCTTGTCGACGGTCATGGCAACGGCTAGATCGGCCTGCAGCGCCAGGTTCCAGTTGAGCGTTATGCTTCCCGCTGCTCCGTTGAAACCGTCGACCGCAATGAGGTAGTCGTTGCCGGCCAGGGCCGTGAAGGTGACACCGCTGGTGTTGCCGGGGCTGCCGTCGTTGTCGTTGGCGGCAATCTGGGTCAGACCGGTGACGGTGGTACCGGTGTACACTGCGAGGAGCGTGTCGAAGCCGCTGCCATGGGTATTGAATGATCCCCTTCCGGAGGTTGACGGAGTCCAATGCCACCAGACCGACCTGCCGCCGGCATTGCCGGCGTGAAGCGGTTCACCCTGCTCTTTGGTGGCATTAAGGTTCGTGGCAACGACTTGACCGGCGTCGCCGGATAAGAGGGCGCGATTGGCAAACATGTCGTTGAACGGCGGACCGATGGCTGCCTGCAGGTTGAGACGTGGCTTGGTGATGCCGTTGCGGTTGTCCGTGACGGATACCCCGCTGGAAGTGAGTCGGCCGACGGTCTGGTCCAGCGTCTCTCCGGGGAAGGCCGCACGCAATACGGCAACCGCTCCGGCCACGTGTGGAGAGGCCTGGGAGGTACCGGCCATCTGGATGCCCGCTGCCGTGATAAAGGCGCCTGGTGCAAGCATGGTCAGAAAAGATGCACTGTTGGAAAAGCAGGGGATCATGTCCGGGCCGGAGGAACTGTCGGTACAGGTCGTGCTCCAGCTGTACGGGCCTCCCCAGTTGGCATCGTAGACCGCCCCCACCGAGACCACGCCGGGGGTGCAGGCCGGGCTGCCCATGCCGGCAGTAAAGCCCGAATTCCCGGACGATGCCACCGGTATGATGCCGGCAGCCATGGCGTTGTTGATGGGAACGACGAATGGATTGGTGCCCTTGTTACCGCAGGCCGAACTGTTGTTCGAGCCGTCGCCAAGACTCATATTGATGGCGGCAATGCCGAAGGCTGCTTTGTTTTGTATGGCCCAGTCGATACCGGCAATGACCCAGCTGGTTGATGAAGCCCCGGCGGAAAAGGCGTTTATCGCCGCTATCCGTGTGCCCGTGGCAACGCCGGCAACGATGCCGGCCACGTTGGTACCGTGACCTTTCGGGTCGGTATTCAGGGTGACGCCGTTGCCGGTGACATCGACAGAGGCTGCCACGCGACAGCCGGCGGGGACACCCGGGGCGGTGCATGAGCCAAAGGCAGGCAGCGTGTAATTGATGCCGGTGTCGATGACGGCCACGGCGGTATTGCTGCCGGTCATCCCGATACCGGCGACAGCCGGTTGATTGATGAACGGCAGGCTGTAGGTCAGGTGAGGGTAGATGGCCCTGTTTTCGTACACGGCCGTGACTTCCGGCCTGGCGACGAATGCTTCAAGGGCGGTCTTTGAGCGGAATCGCTTCACTGCCATTGGCAGGTGTCCGTACTCCGCGACAGTTTCACCGTCGCCGGGTACCATACCGGCCTCGGCCTGCTGTTTGATCTGCCGGTAGCGACCGGCCTTGAAGGCGAGAAGGGCCTCGTCGTCGTAGTGAATTCCGGTCTGACTGCGGCGTTGCTGCGCTTCCCGTTCGATATCGTCGTCATCGAAGAGGACAATGACGGTCTGGATAACGCCTGCCGCCAATTGCTCTGCAATCTCTGCCGGTACCTTCCTGTACGCGGTTTCGGCATGACTTTTGGTTGGCCATGCCAGCGTGACGGCTATCAGCAATGAGACCGTCAGCGCTTGTCTTTTCCCGCTGAATACCGACTGGATCATGATCCCTCCCGAAAAACCGCTGAACCCGCACGCAGATGAGCCTACGGCTGGTCTGCACGGGCTTTCCGGGTCCACGGTAAGGGGCGGCAAAGTACCCTCTGCTGTTGTATGCAGATGCGTCAAAAGTTGGGCAGAGTCTACATCATGACCGTTGCCGTCATGTTACGGTATGCTGAAGATTTTAAAAAACGTTAGCGGAATTGCCCGTGAGGTTGCCCCGGCCAAAGGCTGTGTCAACGCAACCTGCGCTGGTCGCGGCAGATTGAAGAGCCGGTCTGTTTTTTTGCGGCTTTCTTGACCTCGCAGGCAATGGAGGCGAGCTGGGGGTAGGAATCAATGTTGCAGACCTCGGTGCTGACTATGGCGATCGACAGGGAGAGGAGCGGGCACCACTCGATCTGCCCGCGCCGGTTCGGGGCGAGGTAGTGGCCTGCCGTATGGTCGTCGGGGCCGTGGAGAGCAGGAATGAGAGCGGAAAAATCGGCGATGATCTGTTCGGCGACCGTCAGTGAGTTTGCCGGCCTGGTGATAACGATGAAGTCGTCGCCCCCGATATGGCCGGCGAAGTTGAACGGATTCTGGTGGAGTGCCAGTGCCCCGGAGATGATCCCTGCCAGGGCGCTGATGACATTGTCCCCCTTTTCGAAGCTGTAATGGTCGTTGAATGGTTTGAAGTGGTCGATGTCGATGTAGAGGACATCGAAGAGCATGTTCTGGGCGAGGCGCCGGTTGATCTCCCGCTGGATGGCGTTGTTACCCGGCAGTCCCGACAGGGGATTGGAATCCTTTGCCAGGAGCACGTTCTGTTCGGTCAGGGCATCAAGCAGCAGATTGATGGCGATTATTCCCCGATAGCGGCCATTCTTAAGCACAACCAGGTTGGCGGTATTGGCGATGTCGGATTTGGTGTTGATCTTTTTGGATGCCTCCTCGATGGTGCAGTTTGCCTCGAATAGCAGGATGTTTTGTTCCATCACCTCGCCGATCCGCTTCTTGGAGTTCATTGAGAAGCCGTAGCCGTAGGAACCGATGATATGATTTTCGAGAAATCTGCTCCGGTTGAGGATGCCCACAACCCGCTCCTCCTCCACAACCGGTAGTGACATGAGTCCCGGTTGGTCCAGAAATCTGCGGAAGGCGGTGACAACCTGGTCGCCGGCTCGTACCGGCTCGACATACGCGACAATATCGCCGATGAAGAGACGCTCGCCGTGGGATACGACAAGGTCTACCTCCGGTCCGGAAAGGCCGGCCAAAGCGGTTGCCGGCGAATCGTTCAGAGATGGGGCGGGCCTGCCGAGCAGGAATCCCTGGACGAGGTCGATCCCCATGTTGCTGACGACCGCAAGTTCTTCGTGGCGTTCGATCCCTTCGGCAACGATCTTGATTCCGATCCGATTGCAGGCGGTGGCGATGGCCTCCACCAGGTTGGCATGGATGAGCGACCGGTCGATATTCGCGATGAAGTGCCGGTCGATCTTCACGAAATCGGGTTCGACCGTTGACAGCATCTTCAGTCCGGCATACCCGGCGCCGAAATCATCGACGGCAATCTTGAACCCCTGCTGCCGGTAGTTGTCCAGCGAACTCCTGAAGAGGGCATAGTTGGAAATCACGCTCTCTTCGGTTATCTCCAGGATGACCCGTTCACTGGAGACCCCCATCCCTCTGATCAGTTCCGTGAAGATCCGGCAGGGGAAGGCCGGATTCATGAAGGTTTCAGGGCAGATATTGATGAACAGATGCCAGTTGTGATCGAGGAACCGGGTTTCGGCCAGGCAGCAAAGGGCGGTCTCCAGGCAGAGTTTGTCCAGAGCGTTAAGACAGCCGGTGGTGTTGGCCGTCCTGAACAGCTCGCCGATGTCCAAAAATGGTGAGGGACCTTTTTGTCTGGCCAGGGCTTCGTAGCCGAAGACCGACCCGTCTTTTGCGGCATAGATGGGTTGAAAGTGAGAGGTCAATCGCTTGTTCCGGATCAGCTCATCGAGTGCGCTCAGTACGGCCAGGTCGGGATTTGCACCGCTGTCGGTGTTCCATGCCTCCGGGCCTGTGGTGTTTGTTTCGAATCCCCATCTCGCGCGCAATTGATTGGCCATCTGTTCAGATTTCATCCCCGTCAAGGAGCCTGGCCAACTGCTCACCGTAAATTTGAACGTTGGCCGCCCGATAGGAGTCCCGTATCGCCCGGAATTTGCCGATCTGGTAGTCCAGTCGCGTGAAGTCCAGCAGGGATATTTCGTAGCCGAACAGTTTCATGCCGGGTCCTTTTCATTCTGGCTTGCCAGGAGAAACACCCCGGTCATTTTGAACAGCATGACATTGACAGGGGTGAGGGCCTTAATGCGGATCTCCGCCCCACGCTCGTCCCGAATCTGCTTGAAGCAACGGAGTAGTAGGGCAATCCCCATGGAGTTGATCCGTCCGACGTTTTGAAAATTGCATTTGACCAGTGATGACGAGACCTTGCCCGGAAGCTCGCCGAGCAGCAGGTCGGCCTTTGCGTCAATGATGCCGGAAAAAGTGAAGTCATCGTGCCCGGGAAAACTTCTGTGAACGACGTTGAACATGTTGCTCATGGCTGTACTCCTGTGAAGCGGTGTCTGTCGCTGCGGGAGGAGGATAAAGCGACTGTCGGAACCGCCTCAGGTGAGAGAAAGATTGAGACGGCAGGGTGGTTGGATGAAGAAGTGAAACCCCTTTGGCAGGTCGGTAACCAGGGATGCCGACCGTCTGAGCTGTCCGCCGATTACAGTTTCCAGTCCGGGCCTGATATTCACGTGGAAATGATCCAGAAACCGCCAGATGATGAACAGCCCCCTACCGTGCGGCTGGTCGAGCGGTACCGTGCCATCCTGATGTTGGGCCAGGAAAGCCAGGGCATCTTCCGGGAAGAAACTGCCCTGGCGGTCGACGACCTGCAGGGCCAGGGATTCGCCGTCGAAACCGGCCCTGAGGGTGATATCCGTCTCCTGCCGTTCACCTTTGGGTTCCGTATCAGAGACGAGGAAGGCATTCTCCAGCATCTCGTCAGCCAGCAGCACCGCCCGTTGGCGAAGCAGATCCAGGTCCTCGGCCTGACCGGCAAGCAGGGCCTCGATACGTTTCAGTGCCGCCTCTTTTTTGTAAGGGGAGACGTTGGCAACTTCAATGACCCGGGTGGCCGGTTTCAGGTAGGATGCCAGTTCCCAGGGTTTCCTGCTGAGTAGTGTGCAAAGTGCTCTAAAAGCCTGGTCAGGTTCCCGTGCCGGGTCGGTGACGGCCAAGTGTCTGACCCTGTCATTCATGAGCGGTCGAACCGGGAGTTGGTGTTCATGCGCCGAGGCCATAACAACCACATCCAGATCCGGCATCACAAGTCGCAGTTCCCTGACCAGATCGACGGCAGGTGATGGGTAGATCTTGCCGGAGACCAGGGCCAGAACCGGCTGGGGGGAGAGGGTTGCCAGAGAGCGCAGCCCGGTGTGAATCTCCTTGCCGATCATCAGATTTATCCGCGCAGGGAGAGCTTTCAGGAGCTGAGACCAGGTTGCATGGTCAGCCTGATCGTGAAAGAGTGCCAGAATTGCCGGTGTTGAGTTCATGGATTCCCTCCCGTGCTGGTTTTTTCTGTTTCGGCAGGAACACTCACACGGCGGGCAACCACCATGGTGACGTCGTCCTCGAACCGTTCCCGGCCGGAGTAGTTGCGGATGCCTGCCAAGACGCCGTCAACCATCTCCCGTGGCGGGTGCTGCATCAGGCTGAGGATGCATCCTTCCAGCCTGTCGTAACCGAATTCCTCTTCGCCATTGCCACACTCGCTGATCCCATCGCTGTAGCAGATGAAGGTATCACCCGGTTCAAAGCATACCGTGCATTCCTGGTAGATTCCGCCGGCATCGAACCCCAGCGGAAAACCGATTGCATCCTGGAGCATTTCCAGGGTGTTGCCACGTTGCCGATGCAGGTAGGGGAAATTGTGACCTGCATTGGCAAAACGGATATGTCCCCGGTCACAGTCGATGATTGCGACCAGACAGGTCATCAGGAGGCTTTGCCGGGCAGCGGCCAGGATCGCTTCGTTCATGGCGGCAAGCAATTTCCCCGGCGTTGTCACACCCTGGCCGACCAGGGTATTCAGGCTCGCCTTTGCCGCCGTGGTGACCATTCCCGCCTGGACGCCATGGCCGCTCACATCGGCTATAACCAACCCGAGGCGGTGACTGTCGACGACAAAATAGTCGTAATAGTCGCCACCCACTTCCGTCGAATTGACCAGGTCCGCAGCCAGCTCGACACCGGGAAAACCGAAATCGGCCGGCGGGAGCAGCGCGTGCTGGATACAGGCCGCTTTTGCCACCTCCTCCCTGATGCGGGAACTCAATTCTTCCAGCCTGGTCAAGAGGCGCATCTGGTCATGGGAAATGCTCATCATCAGGTCTGATACCGTCACGATGCCGAGACACCCACTCTCTTCGATTACCGGGAAACAGTCCGTTTCAAGGGCCGGGTCAACCTCCAGCAGGAGTGTCAGGGCCTGGTGAATATCCACCTGCGCGCCCATACTGAACGGTTTTTCTTCCAACAGTTCGCGGATCGGGAGTCGGTTGAACAGCTCCAGTGCATAAGGGCGACTCAGGGAACGGAAAAAATGGGTCTTCCGGACGAGACCGATCAGGTGACCGTTCTCCATTACCGGAAGCGCCATGAGCCCCTGGTTCCGGTTGAAAAGGAGGACCGCCTCCTGCACCAGAAGGTTCGGGCCGGTAACCGATGCCGGTCGCATGATGTCAATGAGTCTCGGCGTTTCTTGGGTAGTCGGTCCCATGGCGTAGCCTCTCACGTTCTTTAACCTGATTAGCACTAATCTTCCGCCCGCTTGAAAAAAATCCCCTCCCCCCTGGCGGGGGAGGGTGATGGTGGGGGGGAAGTTGCCACGAAGTCCGCTGGTTGCAGCTTCACCCACCCCCCCGCCCCCCTCCCGTCAAGGGAGGGGGAGAGTGTGTTGCGGAAGATTGGTACTAATCAGGTTCTTTAATGAGTATCGTTCGGCCAATGGGAACGTCGGTCGGGCAATTCTTTCCGACTGCGGCAATGCAGAATAAAGGAGATTGAAATGATGAATAGATTCATAAGTCACGCCGCACCGGCCAACGGCTGTCTGATTGCCGAGTCGCCGGCCGGATTGAGGATGGTGCTGTAGGTTTCGGTGCTGTCCGGCGCTTTCTGCACGGTGAACGCACGGGCGTTTTTACCCATTCGATCGAGTACCAGCCGGTCCGCCGCCACTCCGGCTATCGACCTTACCAGGCTTTCCCGGTCACCCGCCTGAAACACTACCCCGGTCTCTCCGTCCACCATCAACTCCCTGGGGCCGCCGGCATCGGAGACAATGACCGGCAGGCCGGAGGCTTGCGCTTCCAGGACCACGTTACCGAAGGTGTCGGTGGCGCTGGGGAAGACGAAGAGATCGGCCGAGGCATACGCCCGCTGCAGCTCTTCGCCCTGCATGAAGCCGGTGAAGTGGACGGGAAAACCGGCCAGGAGTCTCTCCATCTCCTCGCGGTACGGACCGTCGCCAATGATTATGAGAGACAGGTCCGCGTTGCTGTTCATGAGTACCCGGAACGATTCGGCGAGCAGTTCGAGTGATTTCTCTTTTGAGACCCTTCCGACATACAGGAGCTTGGTGGCACCATTGACGCCGCGTCCCTCCCAGTAGCGAGGCGTTTTCCTTGTCGGCGTGAACAGGTCCGTATCCACCCAGCGGGGGAGGGGCTGCATCTTGTCCGCCGGCAGGCCGTGCGACAGCAGCTGTTCCCGGGTTCCCGACGAAGGGACCATGACCTCTTCCATCTGGTTGTAGAACCAGATCATGTAGCTCCAGGCGGCCTGTTCCAGGAATTCGTCGTCGGTGAGGCTCCGGACGTACTGGGGGATATCGGTGTGGTAGGTGCCGGCCACCGGAATATCCATCAGCCGGCCGATCAAAAGGCCTAAGAGCCCCACCGTGCCCGGCGTGCTGACGTGAATACGGGTGATCTCCTCGCGCTCGATGAAATCCATGACATCGAGGATCGGCGGAAAACTGAGTTTCAGCTCCGGGTACTCGGGGAGCACGAAGTCACCCACGGCATTGAACTTCTTCACCCCTTCCATTCCGTTGTCCGGTTCTGTCCCGGAGGTAACAACCGTCAGTTGAACACCCCTGTCCTGAGCGGTCTTGATGAGCCGCCGGATGGTGATCGCCACACCGTTGATCTCGTCCAGGGTATCGGTGAATAGGGCTATCTTCTCCGTCGCTTTCCGGGGGGCCGCATCGGGAAGGCGCTCTGCGATCTCCTGGATCAGCTCCTTGCTCTTGTGCTGGTGGTGGAAGGCGAGGTAGTAAGGGGAGATCAAGAGGTGTACCAGGCCGATCGTGCCGACGGTGTTGAGGTAGTCGAAGAAGCCGGCATTCAACGGCAGGGACATGAATCGCTTGGCATAGACGTAGAGGATTCGGTTTGCCAGCCGGCTCGTCACGGCGAAGATCTTCCGGTTCTGGTCGGCATGCCTGATGCCGTCCAGAAAGGCCGCATCGTTCAGGAGCGCTCTCGCCTCGCTGTCGAGGATATCCTCGAAGCTCCGGTCGGACGCGCTGCGGGAGGCGGGGAGGTTCTTCCGGATGAAGAGCCTGACCTTGTCGGTAAGGGACATGGTATCGGTGCCGACGTTGAAGAATCGGTCGAGAAGCGCGCTGACGAACGGCGTCGAACTGCGGCGTCTATCGCCGAAACGCTCCTTGTAAAAGCTGTGGGCAATGCCGTACATGCTGTGGGCCATGGTCAGCGGCCCGCCATCATCCCCATCTGCCGTACTCTTCCCCTCCAGCACGGCACCAATGAAGTCGCTGGCCGATGCTCCCCGGCTGGCGACCGTATATGCCTTTGCTATGAACAGGCCGCCATGGTCGTCGGAGCCGCCGACCATTCCCTTGACCCAGGGGTGGAGACCATACGGCTGGAGGTCGTGCTTGTCGGCCAGCCGTTCGATCGTCTCCTGGTCAAGTGACGTAACCAGCTGCTTCGTGAAGTCGTTGAAACGGCGGGCACGGCAGCCGTTCTTCACCTCGATGGTGGTGAAGAGGAGCAGGCTTTTTTCAATGATCTCCACCGTCAGCTTGTCGTTCTGGGCGTAGAGCGGATGGGCCAGGAAGTGGGCGATCTCTTCGACCTGGAGAAAGGCGACCAGATCGTAAACATTCTTCCGAGCCCGCATGATCTCCCGAAACTGGGTCTCGGAGATGTTCAGGACAACCACATGGGTCTTGCAGCCGTTTTCCGGGAAATGGGCCGTGATCTCCGCACTGATGAACGTCTGCGGCAGGTGGGCGATTTCCAGCGCCCCATTGATGGAGTTGTGATCGGTGATGGTGACGAAGTCCATTCCCCGTTCGCGGGCTATCCGGTAGAGATGCTGGGGCGAGGTGTAGCTTTCGGGGCAGTTGAACTTGCGCATGGCCCAGTAGGTGGGCTTGTTTGAGTGGCTGGAATGGACATGAAGGTCTGCTTTGTGTAATTTCATGGAAGTACATCATAGCAGCGGAGCATTACAGTCAGGTTAAGGAGTTGTGAATTTTGCGTTGAAGCTCAATTCGTTCAACAGCTACCCCGCAATGATTCCTACAGGACTTCAGTAAAGCCGCTCCCCGTGAGGAGAGCGACCCAAACCAAAGCCGTGCAATTCTCAATTCGGTGAAACATCAGGAGGATATCCGGCCGTCCTTCTTGGCGTAACGTATCTTGACTACGAGCATCGCAAAAAACATCAATGCCAGCCCGGCAACGATGACCGGTGCGGTTGGGATGTCCAGCCTGAAGGAGAGAAATATTCCCACCACACTCACCAGAACCCCAACCAGCCAGCCGGTAAGAAGGACCTTCGCCGTTTCCCGGAAAAAGAGCCGACCGATCAGGGCCGGAATGACGAGGAACGAAAAAACCTGAAGAATCCCGGCCATGAGTACCGATTTGATGAGGACCAGGGCAAAGCTTGCAAAGAAGAGGAATTCCAGGAAGATGTTCCCCTTTCCCTCGAAGGTCAGGGCAAAGAACTGCCGGCGCAGCAGAAAGTGGAAGAGGCCGACCGCCGCGTAGAGCCCCAGGGTCGCGAGGAGCTGTTGCGGGGTGACCCAGAGGATGTTGCCGTTCAGGATGGTCTTGAACTCCTCCAGCCCATGGGGACTCTTGTCCAGAATCAGGATGCTGGCCGAGAAGGAGAAGATGTAGAGAACGCCGATGAACGCCTCGATATTCACGTACTGTGACGCGTGCTTGGAAAGGGAGAGAATGAACGCCCCCAGGAAAGCGAAGACAAGGGAGAGCATAAAGACCTTCTCCTCTCCAAGGACGAACGACAGGGCGATGCCGATGCCTATGAACTGGGCCAGGGCCAGGTCGACGAAGATGATCCCCCGTTGCAGGATGTGGATGCCGAAGTAGGCGTGGATCAGGATCAACAGCAGGCATGCCAGAAAGGGGTAGATCAGAAAAGAGAGCGCTTCCATGGTTTCTCCCGTTATCGTAGTGACGATACAACCTTATCCACAAAGGCGAACCAGTCGTCGGTCCCCTTCATGTCGCCCACATCCTGCGGCAGGACAATGACCTTGACCCCGGTCTTTGCCCCCAGCGACTCGGCCTCATGCAGACCATGCGCCTCGGTGACGAGGATGCCGTCCGGCTTGTGGTGCCTCATTTCTTCGATCAGCTTCTCGATATGCGCCGCTGACGGTGGGATGCCCGGTTTCGGCTCCAGATAGCCGACGACCTGAAAGCCGTACTCATGCGCCAGGTAGCCGAACAGCTTATGGTAGGCTACGTAGCGCTTCCCCTTCAGGTTGAGGCTCAGCAACTGTTTCTGCTTTTCCTTGAATCTGGCGGCAAAACTCCTGAAGTTGGCCCGGTAGGCGTCGCCATTGGCCCGATCCAGTTCGGCCAGGGCATTGGCCATCCCTTCCGCGACCCGGATGATATTGTGCGGGGAGAACTGGTAATGGGGATTGCCCAAGGGATGCACGTCCCCCATGCTCCGCTCCACGTTGGCCTGCTTTTCAATGGCGGAGACGAACCTGGAGCAGTCGAAGTTCCTGGACCGCCCCGGCATGAGCTTGGAGTTTTTTGACGATTCGATGATCAGGGGGAGATAACCGACCTCCAGGTCTAACCCGTTGTACATGATGATATCGGCCTTGCGGGCGGCCAGGATCATGCTCGGTTTCGCCTCCACATAATGGGGGTCCTGACTCGGCTTCACCAGGGTGGTCACGGTGATTTTATCCTTGCCGATCTCCTTGGCGATGCTGCCGATCCAGGGGAGCGTGGCAACCACGTTGAGTCCGGCAAAAGCGGGGCTGGTCAGGGTCAGAGTCAGCACTATGGCAAGAAAAAGTTTTCGCATGGCGTGTTTCTCCTAAAAGGTGTGGGCGGGGTGAGCGCCGATGGTGAAGATGAACTGGAGAATCCCCTCATTGTTCACCCGGGCGTCGCGGCCCGAGTGGTCGCTGGTGAACTGGGTACGAATGGTGGAAAATTCGGTCGGATTGAACTCCAGGCTGCCGGTTGCCCGCCACGGCTTGCCGCTGAAATTCTCCTGAACGCCGCCCCGTTCAAAGGTGTCGGCAAATAGCTCCAGCCGGTCATAGCGAGCCCCGATCCGCCAGCGCCCATAGCGGTAAAGGGCCTGGATATAGGCGCCGTCCTGGTGCCGGTGCAGCGGGTGTACCGAAACAGCGGCGCCGGTGGCGGCACTCTCGGTCAGGTCACCGTTCTGCACCAGGTAGAGATACTCACCCTGCAGATTGACCCCATGCAGGCCGGACTTCCATTTCCAGACCGCCTCCATGCCGTAGAGGGCGCTGTTACCGCGCAGGCCGAAGGTGTTGCCGGTTCCGGCATCAGGAGGAAGTATCCCGGCACTCCGGGTGGAGCCGAAAATTACCGATGGTCCGGCATAGAGGGTGGAGTCATCGCCGGTGTCGACCGAGACCTTGGCAAAGGCGGTAAAGGCATGGGGTCCCCAGTTGTCGTCCTTGCCGAAGAGGAGCGGGTTATCCCCCTGGAGGACCTCGATCCCCAACAGGGTATAGACCGGGAGCGGGGGCAGCCAGGTGAGCTGAACGCCGTTTTCGCCGCCAACCCCTTCGGCGCCGAGAAACGCCTTGTAGGGAAGGGCAATGTCGGCGAAGTCCCAGGCATGGGGGTGCTGGGCATTGAGGCGGGTGGAGTTGCTTTTGAAGCGTCCCCCCTTTACCTGGAAACCTTCCGGCAGGTCAGTGGTCACGAAATACCCCTCTTCGAGGGTGGCGCCATCCGCGTTAACCGGAATGTTTGCGTAGAGGTTGAAGTAGGGATCGACCGGAGCGAAGATGAACAGCTCGGTGCCATCGGTGTTGAAGCCGTTTTTCAGGCCTCGTCCCTCGGTGGTAAAGCCCGGTACTCCCCGGTTGTTCAGTTGGCTGTTCTTCAGGTTGGAGGCGTACCCTTTGGCATCGAGCACCACCGAGATGTAGGGATTGGTCATGAGTGAGCCGCCGAACAGGCCGGTCAGTTTGGACGACAGTGAAGATGTCTCCTCAGGCTCTTTCGCCTTCAGCTGTTCCTTTAGTTCGTCTATGGTTTTTTGTTGATCTTCAATGGTTGCTGCCTGACCTTTCAGGGCGTCTTCTAGCCGGTCGAGCCGTTTTGTCGTATCCTCGCCGTACGCAGAAACCGAGAAAAATAGCGAGCCGAGGAAAAGGCACCATACTATTCGTAAAGAGTTCATGGCTCCTCCAAATGGTAATAAGAATGGGCATAAAGCTGGCAATGACATGCCAGCAAGCATCATCCGGACAAAAGGATGGCACCGGAATCATTGCATCAACGATTCTGTCAGAACGTTCCTGAAAGGATTCAGGCCGGAGGAGCCCGGTTATTGGCGGGTGAGTAGGGCGCGGTGGGGATTGGGCAAGGAGTCTGCTGTGGATAGTGCGTTGCTACAACATAGGTCGTGATGTGGAAAGTGGGCTTCGCCAGGTTGAGATCAGATGATCGCTGGTGGGCCGCTACGCAGATGGCGCATTCAGGATGATCTGCGCCATCGACATGGCAGTGAAACGATTCCGCCAGGGAAGAAAAGAATACGATGAATAGAATGAGTAAAGAAAGGCGTTTCACGACCCCCTGCCCCGTAATCGTCATCTGAACAAAATATATACGGGGTGGAATTTGTCAAGTTGTTTAGGGACCTGTTAAACGACCCGGTCACCGTCGGATCGAAATTCCGGGCGGACCGATAACAAAGCGATAGGTCGGTTCGTCAGCCGGAAATCACTTCCCGAAGAAGAGGCTCTCCAACCCCAGTATCCGGCGGAAGTTCCACAGGTTCATGAAGAGCGGGTCGAACCGGCCTCTTCTTACCTGCTCCTCCTCGCGTTCCCAGAAATAGAGCGATGAGGCAGGATAGAGATAGCCGAAGGGGTAGGCGGTAAGACTTTCTTTGCGGCGTGCAATAAGTTCTATTGGATAACGGTAGCGCGCCTCCTGGCGGCGGACAAGCTGTAGTGCCTTGTAGCGCACCGCCCGGGACTGGGCCAGGATGCGTGACGACTCCTTTCGATCCCGTGAAAAAACGCCCCTTTCATCCCGCCCGGCCAGGAGTGCCCGTAGCGTCAGCGCCCGGTGACGGGCGCGCAGGGAGCTCACCTGCAGCCCGTCGGTCAGTTCGACGGCCAGCGAATTCAGTCCGGAGGTTAACGTTCCCTCCTTGTCCAGCACCCCGATCCTGTGGCTGAGCTGCGAGGTTATCCGCTCCATGCCGGACGCAAAGGCCTCCAGGTCGGCGACCGGACCGCGGAGAACGGCCATAGCCTGATCGGGAGTGGCCTTCTTCAGCAGCCAGGAGGAATGGAAGGTAGGATCGGGCTGGAACGGCTTGTCGAGCGGATGGGGGAGTTCGGAGAACGGGGTGAGGGCGGAGAGATACCGCTGCAACTCACGCTCCTTGAGATAACGTTTCTGCAGGTCAAGGGCCTCCTGCCAGAGAACGGTCAGGACCGGATCGGGAAAGAGTTCGCCGAGCCGGGAAAGGGGAGCGGTCTTCCTGAGTCGTCCGTTGTCGGCGAGGTGCCACGACCAGCGGGCAATGCTCCAGTCTGTCAGCCAGTACCCCCATTCCCAGCCGGAGGTGAAGGTCAGATGGCCGCTGACACCGATTTTAGTCATGGTTTCAATGTCGTCCCAGCGGGCACCCAGATAGGTCAGGAGCAGCAGGGGGACCGAGGTGTCGAAGCCAACCCAGTATGACGATTCGGGCCAGTACCAGGTTTCCCGCCTCAGGTTTTCGCTCTCGGCCGCTTCAAGCATGAAGCGCTGGTTGTCATTGCCGTAGACCGGCGCCTTTGGCTCGGAAACGGAATAGCTCATGACCGTGTGGATCAGGATGCCGCTCTCCGGACGCAAAGGGCGGCGTACCTTTTCCCCTCCATCCGCACAGATCACATGGGTGGCGTACATGAGTCCGGCCCTGTAGCGCTTTTGCACCTGTTCTTCCAGGTACCCCTGTACACCGGGAAGGAGGTTGCCGAGAATGGGGAGATGTTCCCCCATGGTCGCCTCCAGGGTGACAAAGTCCCACCCTGCCTGGAAAAGCCAGGACAGGGTGTCGTCTACCTGATGCCGGTAGGAGGGGTAGGGTCTGAGCAGGGTGATCGCCTGGAACGCCTGCTGCTGGAGCATGGCAAGGGATATCTCCACCCCGCAGCGGATCCCCCGGCTATGGGCGTAGTCGACGATCCGTCGGGCATGGGGAGGCCAGGCGTTTCGATCAACGCCGCGCAGCAGGAAGAACTGGAAGGTGTTCTGGCTGTTTCGCGCCAGCCAGTCCAGATATGCTGCGATATCCTCAAAAGCCAGCGGCCGGGTGGGGTCGTGCAGCTGCTCCGTAAGTTCCACCGGGTGCAGGGTATGGATGTGGAATCCCCGCTTGCCGAAACGGGGGGTGCCGGAAAAGGTGAAGTTCCCGGGGAGCGGCCAGCTCCGGTGGGTGGGAAAGATCGTCCGGCGCGGGTGGATGAAACGGATGCCGAGCTTTTCCTGTAAAAGCCCGTAAAGGCCGCTGGCGATGCCTTCCGGCGAGGATGACGCGAGACGGATGGTTGATCTGCCGGTCCTCCCGGTGGCAGTCCAACGGTAGGAGGCATCGGGGATCGGAAGCGTCGGATAGGGTTTCGCCGGCCCCGCCTGTACCTGCGAACGTTTTCCCGGGGGGAGATCCGGAAGGAGAATCCGGATGTCGGCGTCTCCCTTGTTCAGGGTGATCGATGCACCGGGGAACGCCTTTTTCAGCAGGCCGCAGCTGTCCTCGATCGCCAGCCTGCTTGGTGAAAGGGCGAGGAGCGTTCGCGGCGCCCGGATGTCGATCGTCAGCGGCCGGGTAGAGGCGGAGGCGGGGATCGGCAGCAGCATTGCCGCCAGCCAGATCAGGCCCCACCACCCGTTGCGAACGGCGCTAGACAACGATCTGCGCAAAACCTGCCACCACTCTCAACCGTGCCGGGCCATAGCCCACGAAGTCGCCATCCACCTGGATCGGCTTTGCCCCGCGGATCTCGACCTCGGTCGCCGCCACCTGCTGTAGCTCCATGTTGGCAGAGGCCCTTCCCCTGGCCATGTCGAGGAGTATCCCCGCATACGTTCGTCGCCTTGACCCGGTCACGCAGGTAACCGTAAAACCGGGCGAAATGAGGTTGACCGGCGGCGCGAGGATGAAGTCGCCGCCATAGCGAGAGGCATTGCTGACCACGACGGAGTGGCAGGTGATGAGGCCGGAAGCTGTTGCCACCTCGACCTGGCCGGTCTCCCAGGAGAGGCAGTTCCGAAAGGCGGCGAGGGCATAGGCCCCCTGTTTCAGGAGCTTCTTTTCCATTGGCCGCACATCCCTGACAACAGCGCCGTCGAAGCCGCAGCCGGCCATGAGGGCAAACCGGAGGGCGCTTTCGTTTCTTTCCATGATGCCGACCGACAGAGGGCTGGCAATGCCTCTGATGATGCGAGCCACGCCTTCCTGCACCGAACCGATGCCGATCTCGGCGGCCAGCACGTTGGAAGTGCCGAGTGGCAGCACGGCAAGGGTTGCCGTTGCCGGTTGCAGAGCGTTCAAGATGGAGTTGATCGTACCGTCCCCAGCGGCAATGATGATGAACGGCCGCTCGTGGATTCGGTAGATGGCATGGCAGCAGGTCTGCGCCTCTGCGGGGGATCTGACGCTGAAGACAGTCAGCGGAATGCCGGCCGCCTTCAGATGGTCCATAACCTTCATGACCCGTTGCCGGGCGTATCGTCCCGACAGGGGATTGACGACGAGAAAAGTGTCCATTGTCCTATTGGCAAACGGCTCGATACGCACTTCACCCTGCTGCAAATGAAGAAGAGAGTGTGTGTCTGTTGGCGAACTCCGGTTATGAGGTCCGTTCATTAACGATATCGGTGTGATTGATCATCCGGAGCGAATAGGAGCCGTTCTTTCCCCGTCCGTCCTGACGGGTGATGATAACCCCAGGCTCATCGGGTTTGATCCAGCGTCGGCACTTCTTGTTGGCATCCTCGAAATCGATGACCCGGCAATGGAAGATCTTCCCGCCCATGTTGACGTCCTCGCTCTTGACCCAACTGTATCTCCTCGTCACCACCGACAGGGTTTCAAAGTCCAGCAGGCGCAGTTCCAGGTGGTCCCCTTCCTTTTTCATGGCAACTTCCGGGCACTCCATGGTGGTGGAGTCATACTGGTTTCGATCGATGACAACGGTCCGGTTGGCCCCGTTCTCCTGCACCTGCAGATGGAATTTGCCGTTGACGAGCTTCCCCTCGACGCGTCGCTTCGATTCGTTCTCCCGTTCCGTTCTCAGGTACGAAAAGGTTCCCCCTTCGCCTACCAGCGCTTCTTCGCGGTTTTCCATGCTGTAGGAGTAGACAACGAAATTTGCCTTAATGGAGCAGGTCGACACATACTTCAGAACTTTTTCGCCGTTGCCCGGGTGGTGGGAGATTGACGAGACCAGTTCGCCGACCCGTATTCCGCGGGAATAGATCTTATATCTGCTTTCTTTTGTCCCTTGGGTGGTGAGGGCCGACGAGGCGCCGAACAGCACGATCGCCAGCGCTACCGTTATGCCTTGCAGCGATTTCACCAATGTCCTTCTACGCATCAAGTCCCGTACTCCTTGTTGAGGCTGGTTTGCACATATTTCACCCCGTTGTCGCATGCCTGTAACGGCTGCAGGGTAGAGTGGCCGTACTCAAATGTCATCATCGACACACCGGATCCGTCATGCGAATCTATGCAAAAATCCGCAATGCCCTGCTGATGCTGTTGAGCAGCGGGCTTACCCCTCACAAGCTGGCGCTCACCGTTGCGTTTGGCGTTACTCTCGGCATTTTACCCGTTCTCTGGGGGACAACGCTCCTGTGTGTCTTTGTTGCCTTCATATTCCGGCTCAATCAGGCATGCATCCAGATCGTCAATTACCTGTCGTATCCCTTGCAGCTTCTGTTGCTCGTTCCATTCTACCGTCTGGGTGCACGGCTCTTTCCCCCGGCAACCGTCCACGCCGCGGCGGGAGGAGGGGGCGGGATGTCGCAGTACCTCTATCAGCTGGGGGGAGCGACGGTCAGGGCGGTGGCCGGCTGGTTGGTAATCGCACCGGGACTCGCGCTGCTGCTCTACGTTGTCCTGTTGCCGCTCCTCAGGTGGCGGCTGCGGCAGGAGCAGGCGCAAGAGGGCTGCACGGACTAAACGACTGTGTGCCGGATATCCTTCCCCTTAACCATGAAAATGACCATCTCCGCGACATTGGTGGCGTGATCGGCGATCCGTTCCAGGCACTTTTCGTCTATTTCCATCTCCAGCCGGTTGATTTCGTGATCCAGGGCAATGACCCTCTCGGCCAGCGGCGAGTCCCGTTCCACCAGGGCTTTGAGGGCATCGTAGATCATGAGTTCGACCTTTCCACCCATTTCGAGGAGATTGGCACGAATCTCGTTCAATTCGGTGTCGAACTGTTTAATCAGGTGCTGCTTTTCCATGGCATCTCCTGGGATGTTCTAGCCGAACCGGCCGGTAATGTAGTCCTCGGTCTGGGCGTTGTCGGGATTGGTGAAGATCTTGCGCGTTTCATTGAACTCTATCAGCTCACCCATGTAGAGAAAGGCCGTACAGTCCGAGACCCTGGCGGCCTGCTGCATGTTGTGGGTGACGATGACCACGGTGAAGAGCTTTTTCAGTTCATGGATCAACTCCTCGATCTTGGCCGTGGCGATGGGGTCCAGGGCCGAACAGGGCTCGTCCATCAGGATAACTTCGGGGTTTACGGCAATGGCCCTGGCGATGCAGATCCGCTGGGCCTGGCCGCCGGACAGGCCCAGGGCGGATTCGTGCAGGCGATCCTTCACTTCATCCCAGATGGCAGCACCCCGCAAGCTCCTCTCCACGGTCTCATCAAGGGTTCCCTTGTTATTGATGCCGGCTATGCGCAGTCCGAATATGACGTTTTCGTAGATCGACTTGGGAAAGGGGTTCGATTGCTGAAATACCATGCCGACCCTTCGCCGCAGGTTGATCACGTCCATGGCCGGGGAGTTGATCTCCTCGCCATCGAGGGTGATGCTGCCGGCCACGCGGACGATATCGATCAGGTCGTTCATCCGGTTGAGGCAGCGCAGCAGGGTCGACTTGCCGCAGCCCGACGGGCCGATGAACGCCGTTACCTTTTTGCGGGGGATGGCCAGGTTAATGCTGCTCAAGGCCTGGGCCTGGCCATAGAAAAGGTTGAGATCCCGGATGTTCAGGATGGTACTGTCGAGCAGGGGTGACTCATTGGATGCCATGATGCCGGTTCTCCAGACTAAAAGGTTCTCGTTGTGTAGCGTTTTTTCATGATGGTCCGCAGGTAGATGGCCGAACTGGAGGCCGCAATGACGATGGCCAGGAGGAGCAGCGTTGTCACGTAGACCATCGGTTTGGCCGCTTCCACGTTCGGGGACTGAAAGCCGACGTCATAGATGTGGAAGCCGAGGTGCATGAATTTGCGGTCCATGTGGAAGTAGGGAAAACGCATGTCGAGGGGTAGGCTGGGCGCCAGTTTGACCACGCCGACCAGCATGAGCGGCGCCACCTCGCCGGCGGCACGGGCCATGGAGAGGATCATGCCGGTCATGATCCCGGGCGTGGCCATGGGAAGGAGCAGGCGGGTCAGGGTCTGGAACTTGGTGGCCCCCAGGGAGAGCGATCCCTCCCGGATACCCTTGGGTATGGCGGCAAGCGATTCCTCGGTGGCGACGATGATGACCGGAACGGTCAAGAGTGCGAGGGTAAGGCTCGACCAGAGGATGCCGCCGGTGCCAAAGGTCGGTGTGGGCAGGCGTTCCGGATAGAACAGGCGATCCATGCCGGAGCCTATGCCGTAGACGAAGAAACCGAGGCCAAAGACCCCGTAAACGATGGAGGGGACGCCGGCCAGATTGTTGACGGCGATACGGACCATTCGGACCAGGAATCCCTCTTGGGCGTATTCCCTGAGATACACCGCAGCGATGACGCCAAAGGGGAGGGAAAAGAGGGTCATCAGGAGGACCATCATAACCGTACCGAAGATGGCGGGGAACAGCCCCCCCTCGGTATTGGACTCGCGCGGTTCGTCGAAAAGGAGTTCGCGCAGCCGTTCCAGGTAATACATGGTCTTGGCCCAGACCGTCATACTGTTGGGGCGGTATATTCGGACAATATCGGCAATAGGAATTTCTTTTCCCGTCCCGGAGGCGTCGGCAACTGTGACGGTGGCACGCCGCAGTTCGGTCGCTTCTCCGTTTTGCTGCTCCGCAAGCCCATCGATCCTGGCAAGTGTCCCGTCCAGTCGACCTTTCAATGCTGCTATCGTAGCTGTGTTGCCCTGCCTGTCGTCATGTGAGAGCCTGGTCATCTGTTGACGAATTCGTTCTGCCTGATAAGTAAGGTCAGACACCTGCTTATCGAGTGAACTGGCAGTTTTAGATTTTCCGGCAACCTGTTCCCAGGCTGCGTCGAGACGCTGTGCCGGATCGCCGCCGGCTGCGGCCTGTTCTCCATCAACGGAGACGGTTTTGGTAAAACCGTAGAAGTTGCCGTGCTCCTTTCGTTCAAGGACGATCAGGTCACTCGGGTAGCTGAGGCTGGTGATCTCGGCGCGGTCGACCCAGCGAAAATCCTGGCCGTACAGATCGCGGTTTCCGACCTTGAACTGGAGTCGCGGCGGTTGTCCCATCTCCCTGGCTGTTATCTCCCCGGCAATAACCGTCCCGTCCTTCAGCACTGCCCTGGCCACGCCGGCCGGCCAGAAAAAGCCCATGCCGTTGACCAGCACCACTATCACCAGTGTCAGCGTGAGGAGCAGGGTTATGCCAAGGGCCGCTGCCGTGGCAATAACCTGGGGCTCGCCTCTCAGCCAAAAGTGTTTCATCGTGTATCCTTTAAAACCTTCCGTATTTCCTGCGGAAGTCCTGTCGGACCACTTCCGCTACCGTATTGACGATAAAGGTGAAGATGAAGAGGAGCACCGCCGACAGGAACAATACCCGATAGAGGGTTCCCGCGACCGGTGCTTCGGGAATCTCAACCGCTATGTTGGCCGAAAGCGACCGGAATCCGTTGAAGATGCTCCAGTTCATGATCGGGGTGTTGCCGGTTGCCATGAGAATGATCATTGTTTCGCCAACGGCCCTGCCAAAGCCGATCATGATGGCTGAGAAGATACCCGGTACCGCCGATGGCAGGACCACCCGCCAGGCTGTCTGCCAGCGGCTCGCCCCCAGGGCGAGGGAGGCGGCGGAAAGACTTTTGGGCACGTTGGAGAGCGCATCTTCGGCAATGGTAAAGATAATCGGGATGATCGCAAAGCCAAGTGCCAGCGATATGATGATCGAGTTGCGTTGGTCGGCACGTATCCCCAGCTGATTGTACAGCCAGAGCTTGAAGTCGCCGTTGAAGAGCGCTGCCTCCAGCATGCCGCCCAGGTAATACGAGACCGCCCCGCCCAGCAGTATCGCCGGGATCAGGAAGAGAAATTCGTGGCCCCTGGTGGTCCGATCCACCGGCGAAGCGGGCCTGATCCGCTGCCAGAAGAGAATGACGATGAAGATGGCGGCCGGAATCAGCCCGATACTCAGGAAAAAGGCGACAATGGTCTTATCCAGCAAAGGCGCCAGCCAGAGTCCGGCAAGAAAGCCGATTACCACCGACGGAATGGCAGCCATGATCTCCACGGCCGGTTTGACGATGGCCTTGATCCGCTGGTTGAGGAACTGGCTCGTGTAGATCGCGCCCAACAGCGCCAGCGGTACCGCGAAGATCATGGCGTAAAAGGTTCCCTTGAGGGTACCGAAGATCAGCGGGGTCAGGGAAAGCTTGGGTTCAAAGTCGTCGTTGGCGGCGGAGGACTGCCAGACAAAGGCGGGCTCATTGTAGCTCTCGTACCAGACCTTGCCGAAAAGTGTACCGAAACTCACCTCGGGGTGGGGGATCTGAAGCTGCCAGACCGTCACCGCATTAGCGGCATCGATTCCCAGGAGCCCGGTTCCCTTGGCTGATAGCCCGACCTGCACCAAGGGGCTGGAGTGTTGCAGGGTGAGAAGATGCCGTTCCGAGGTCATATGATCGACGTACAGGGTTCCCCGTTCATCCAGGGAAAGGAGGGTCTTGTCACGCTGCGAAGGGATGATGTCGATCACCTTCCCTTGGTGAGTGGACAACTGGTGGATCAGCTTCAGCCGCTTTTCGGAGAGTCCCTGTTCGGCCACCGGAAACCAGGTGGCAAAGCCACCTGCGGCATCCCCCACGGCAACGGAGATGTCGCCGAGGACCAGTCCCAGTGCCGTAATCGCCCGGCCGTCCGGAAATATCCGGATGCTGTCGGTCAGCTGCGGTGCCCCGGCAGCGCCGAGGTCCCAGCGGAGGAGCGAGCCCTGGTCGGTACCTGCGTAGAGGTACTGACCCTTCTGGTCGAGGGCGATGGCACTCACCCGACCGGGGATCGGGTCGGTCAGTGGCGACGTGACTCTCTTGGCCGATTCAGTGCCGAAGATATCCTTGGTAATCTCCTGGCGGGTGATGGTGAAACGGCCGTCAGCCGAGAGATCGACACGGGTTGTCCCCTTTTCGTCATTCGAGCGCACCAGGGTTTTGACCGTCTGCGATGGCTGTTTCACCGGCTGCTCGACGAACGGTGCCGTAACCTCATGCCTGATGGTGCGTTTTCCCTCTCCGTCAAACCCCGGTGCGAACTTCACCTGGACTTTTGCCAGGGAACCGTCGCTCCAGAGCAGCGTGTAGCCGAGTTTGCCGGCCTTTTCAATGGAGGCGACCGTCCGCTTCCGCTCTGTGGCCGGCACTGCGGGCACACGGTCGAGGATTGTACCATGCCGCAAATCGATAAAGGTGAAGGTGCCGGTCCCATCGAGGAGGTAGCCGGTTTCCCGGTAGTCGTCCAGACCTGCGGCGATGATCCTGGTTGCACCCAGTTCACGGGGAACCGGGAATGAATTGACGACGTGTGCCGATGGCGGATAACAGAGCGGCAATGCCACCTTGACGATGAGGATCAATATGCCGATGACGCTGGCCACGACCAGCAGCCCGCCGGTCTTGATGGCATGTCCGGCGATCCGGTCGCGTCGCTTGATCCGTTCGATGAGGTTTTGTTTCATTCGATAACCTGGTCAGACAAGAAAACGGCCGGAGCGGGTCCGGCCGTTTTTTGAGTACGTCGAGAATGCGTCCTTTTGCTTACAGTGCCTTGAGCTGTTGATCGACGACCTTCTTGGGAAGCGGCAGAAAGCCGTCCTTGACGACGATCTCCTGGCCTTCCTTGGAGAGAATGAACTTGAGAAACTCCGCCTGGACCGGGGGAAGCGGCTTGTTCGGCTCTTTTACCACGTAAATATAGAGCATCCGACCAAGGGGGTATTTGCCGCTCAGGACGTTTTCATAGTTCGGAGCATAGGCCTCTGCACCGTCCTTCTCGGCAAGGGCGATCGCCTTCACCCCGGAGGTCCGGTAACCGATCCCGGAGTATCCCATACCGTTCCTGTCCTTGGTCACCCCTTGCACGACCGAGGCGGAGCCGGGCTGCTCCTTGACGGTATCCTTGTAGTCACCCTTGGCAAGGGTGTGCTCCTTGAAGTAACCATAAGTGCCGGAGGCGGAGTTACGACCATAGAGGCTGATCGGCTGCTTGGCGAGCTTGCCGGTAACTCCCAGTTGATCCCAGGTGGTGATGTCAGTCGAATGGCCACGCTTGCGGGTCTTGGAAAAGGCGGCGTCGACCTTGTCGAGGGAAAGACTTTTGACCGGGTTGTCCTTGTTCACGAACACGGCCAGTGAGTCAAGAGCCACGCCGACTTTGGTCGGCTTGAAGCCGTATTTTTTTTCGAACTGGTCGATTTCGCTGCTTTTCATCTCGCGGGACATGGGACCGAATTGGGCCGTGCCTGCGATAAGGGCCGGCGGCGCCGTGCTGGATCCCTTACCTTCAATCTGGAGGTTCACGTTGGGGTATTTTTTGTGGAACCCCTCGGCCCACATGGTCATCAGGTTGTTGAGGGTGTCGGAACCGATGCTGTTCAGGTTGCCTGAGACACCGGCAGTCGATTTGTACTTGGGCAGCTTGGCATCAACCTTGAGCGCTTCCGCTGCAGCAAGGCTGACGGTAGCCAGTAGGCACGTCGCCACAATCGAGCTGATTTTCTTGATCATTCCTTTGATCTCCCATTGGTTTAAGTTACCCGAGTTCACTCGGACGCACTATAGCGAATAAGTGCTACAAATCCGTTACGACTGCGTAGTGGTTCTGTTAAAGGTTCAGGAACTGACTGCCTTTTTGAGGGAAAAGGTAAAGGTAGTCCCCTGGATCGGGTTGTTGGCGACACGGACGGTGCCACCGTGCAGTTGTACGATATGCTTGACAATGGACAGACCGAGGCCGGTCCCCCCCTCGTCCCTGCTTCTGCTGGCATCTACCCGGTAAAAACGTTCAAAGATCCGGGAGATACTCTCGGGAGGGATACCCGGGCCGGTGTCAGAAACCGACACGTTCAGTTGACCCTCCTCCTCGGCAACGGTTATGGAGACGCTGCCTTCGGCAGGGGTGTATTTAATGGCATTATCCAGGAGATTGACCAGTACCTGTTCCAACCGGCCCTGGTCTGCCAGAACCTGCGGGAGCTCACCGGTCGGTGGGATGACGGTGATCTGTTTGGCCGCTGCCTTGGCTTCCAGCAGGGAGCAGGAGCGGCGGATGGTACCTTCAAGGGAAATCTTCTGCAGCTGCAGGGAAAAGGTTGCCGACTCCAGTTCGGAGAGGCTCAGCAGGTCACCGATCAGGCTGGCCAGTCGCTCGGCATGGTTCTGGATAATCTCGACGAACCGGATGGCACGCGTGGGGTCCTGGGAGATCACCCCATCCAGGAGCGTCTCGGCGTACCCCTTGATGACCGTAACCGGGGTGCGCAGTTCGTGGGAAACATTGGCGACAAAATCCTTGCGTACTTTTTCCAACCGCTTCATGTCGCTGATATCGTGGAAGACCGCCACCACCCCCCGTAACTCCTCACCGGTTTGAAGCGGTACCCAATGCGTGCGGATCGTCGTCTCCACCGGCATCTGGATGGTTATTTCCTCCTGCAGTTCGTTTCTGGTCCGGGTTACCAGCTTGTAGGAGTCATTGAGTGTCGGGTGGCGGGAGATGTCGATCAGCGGTCTGCCGACAATGGTGTCGTGCACCCCGAACAGTCCGCAGAAGGCGGGGTTCACGAGGGAAATGGCACCCTTGCCATCCGTAACCATCAGTCCTTCCCCCATGCCGCGCAGGATGGCATCCAGACGGTCCTTTTCCGACGAGAGCCTGCTGAGCTCGTTTTCCAGTCGCCCGGCCATTTCGTTCATAACCCTGGCCAGGTCGCCAAGTTCATCGCGCCATTCCACGGGCAAGCGACGGTGAAAGTTGCCACGGCCGATCTCGGCGGCAATGGCTGCCACCTGTCGCAATGGCCGGGAAGTGAGTTGAGAAAGGAGTGTGCTGAAGACAACGGCCAGGGCCAGCGCTACCAGCAGGCTGATCCCCATGGTCGTTTCCATGCCATCAGTAGCTTTTTTAACCACCACCGTCAGGGGGAGCGCCAGGCGCACAATAGCTCCCTGTGTCGCACCAACAGTCAGTGGGACTGCTGCGTAGAGCATGTCGGTCCTGAGGGTTGCCGAGTAGCGGGTGGCACTGCCGGTGCCCGATCGCCGGGCCTCCAGCACCTCCGGTCGGGTAGCGTGGTTATCCAGGGCTGTCAGACCCTGCTCGGGTACCTCCGAGTCGCCGACCACCCTGCCATCCGGAGCAATTATGGTCACCCGGGCATTCACTGTTCGACCAATCAGTGTTGCCACACGCGGCGCGTCGCGGTGCAGGTCGGCAATCTCTCGGCCGGCCACGACTGACGCCAGTCTGACTTGGTTGACCAGGTTGTCCCGCTGGGTGGCAATGATTGAGGTGGGAAGGGCGTGGTGGAGATACCCATAGAGTGTCCCGGCCATAACTGCCAGCAGCAGGAGGTAAGTGGCCAGCAGTTTGGCGCGGATCGAGAATATCATCATGCCTCCATTTTGTAGCCGAAACCGCGCACGGTCTTGATCAGGTCGCCGGCCATTCCCAGCTTGTTCCGCAGGCGAGTGATGTGTGTGTCCACGGTCCGGGAATCGGCCGTATGGCTGTACCCCCACACATCCCTCAGGAGGGAATCACGGCTCTGCATCCTTCCGAGACGTTCGGCCAGGGTGAGCAGGAGCTTGAATTCCGTAGTGGTCAGGCTCACCTCTTCGCCGGTCACCGCCACCAAGTGCCGGGAGGTATCGATGACCAGATTCCCTATACTGATGATCTTGGCGTCCGATTGCTCCGGCGAGGTCCGACGAAGAATCGCCCTGATCCTGAGCAACAGCTCCCGGGTGGAGAACGGCTTTACCAGGTAATCGTCGGCCCCCACCTCAAAGCCGACTACCCGGTCGATCTCCTCACCTTTGGCCGTCAGCATGATGATCGGGATGCCGACCGTGGCGGACTGCTTGCGCAGGAGCTTGCAGACCTCGGTACCGTTCATCTCGGGCAGCATCAGATCAAGGATCACCAGGTCCGGCAGATCGCTGGTCACCCGCTCCAGGCCGGCCTTGCCGTCCAGTGCGATGCTGGTCTGGAACCCTTCCTTCTCCAGGTTGAAGGCCAAAAGCTCGGCCCGATCCCGCTCGTCTTCGATGATTACGATTTTCATGGGTCACCTATGGTGTTTTAGGGTAACCGTAGCAAACCAATGTTACAAACAGGTGACCGTTAAGGTGAGACTTTGTGAATTATAACGATTATTCCCGGCAATACCCCATGATCACGATGTTTTCAGTTCCAAGGCAGGCTTTGCAGTTTCAACATACCTTTTTCCCGACTGCAACACAGGTGTAACGACCCTGTGGGAGAATGCCGTGCAAACAGATGGAAGGAGGAACCGATGAGAGCTGCTTTGATGCCACTGGTTGAACGGACCATCCGGAGGAACCAGGTCGTGCTGAAAGTTACCGGCAAGGCCACCGCAATGCTGCGCAACCTGTCCCTGAAGCCGTATACGCCGAAGAGACGTACCCGCGAGTTCACTGCCGCTAATGGCCTGCCGAGCCTGCATGCGGTCAGAACCACCATTTTCCGGGAGAAGGGGGAGGGGACCATACCGACCATCGTTATCGCCGGTTTTGTCCCCGACGCCACCGAGGTGATCGAGTTTCAGCGCCCGCTCCTCAAGGAATTCGGCTCCATCTACTATCTGAACTATCCCCGCACCGGCTTTTCCCTCCCCCTGTTCTTTGCCCAACTGGCCGATCTGGTGGAGGAGATCAACCGTCAGGGTGAGCGTCCGGTACTCTTCGGCGTCAGCTTCGGTGCCGGCCTCATCGTCAAGTTCATGCACGAGGCCTTCCCCCATGAAAAGCTGCAGATCAGGGGGATAAGTCTGGTAAGTCCGGTACTCTGCAAAGACGACCTGGTCCGGCCAGGGGGGGAGAAAGGCGGTGGCGTCAGGATGCTGGAGAGCAACCTGCGTCGCATCCTGCAGGCTCGGTCCGACGACAAAAGCGGCATCGAGCGGCAGATCGAGCGGGCTCGGCGCGGCTTCGTCGGCCTGTTCGAGGCCGGCGCCGGTAACCGGCGGCTGACCGGCCGGCACCTGGCCATCCGTAAAAAGATCTTCGACGTCCTGGAAAAGACCCCGGCCATTGGGGGGTACGAACGGGTCCTGGCCCTGCAATCGTTTCAGGAACCGGGTGACGGGCCTCTGTTCGGCGGGCCGGTTCTGACTCTGCTGGCAGAGGCAGAGGAGAACCTGCTGGTGCCGACCTCTCCGACTCTGGCCCTTTGCCGCGACCGTGCATGGTTCAATCGTTTCTTTCCCCATGGGATCTGCCGCCGTGTCTCATCCGGTACTGACGACGACCCGGTTGCCCACGCCTCGCTGATCTTTCACCATCAGCATTACAATCCACTGCTTGCGTCATGGTACAACAGGCTGACCGCTCCCAAGCTGTTTGCTGCCATCTGAATTACAAGGATCGCTTTCATGCACCATCTTCTGAGACACGTGGCATCCCCCCTGGTCAAGCAGGGGGCCGGGCTCTTTGCCAAACGGTTTGAACGTCGGGACCCGCTTGCTGCCCAGCAGGCACTCTTTGCCATGCTGGTCCGCCAAGCCGCTTCGACCCGTTTCGGCAGCGACCATGGCTTCGCCGAACTGGTAAAGCTTCCCTATCCCCTGGCCTACGAACGGTTCAGGCGCCAGGTGCCGATCAGAACCTACGCCGACTTCTGGCAAGAGTACTTCGGCCCGTGCTTCACCGACGACGGGCGAGGGAAAAGGCTGCTCCTGGACGACGTGACCTGGCCGGGACGGATTCCGCTCTTTTGCGAGACCTCGGGCACCACGGCCCCCACCAAGTTCATCCCCTTTTCCCGGGAGATGTTCGCCGCCAACAAGCAGGCTGCATTCGATCTGACGACCAACTACCTGGCCCGCACCCCCGACAGCCGGCTGCTGAACGGTCGTCTGCTCTACATGTCCGGCAGTACCCTGCTCAGCTCACTGGGAGACGATATCCGGAGCGGCGACATGAGCGCCATCACCCTGCGCTTCGCCCCATCGTTCCTCCGTCCATTCGTGGCCCCGTCCCTGGAGGTATCGGCCCTGCCGTGGGAAGAGAAGCTTGACGCCATGGCTGCGCTTCTCCTCGCCAACCGCGACATTACCGGCATTTCCGGGGTACCGCCATGGATACTGCTGCTGCTGAACCGTTGTCGGGCACTGGGAAAAGGGGAGGTGCCGGAACTGTTGCCCGGCCTGGAATTGATCATTCATGGCGGCACCAGCATGAAACCGTACCAGCGGGAGTTCGCGGAACTGTTCGGGAGTAAACAGCCGAACTTCCTGGAACTGATGCCCTCATCGGAAGGTTTCATGGGGTTTCAGGTGCCAGGCGAGCGGGAGATGCGGTTTACCCCCTACTATGGCGTTTTCTTCGAGTTCGTACCCTTTGCCCAACTGGACGACCGCGGCCGGCCCGCCGCCGGTGCCATGGCAGTACCTCTGGAAGAGGTTCAGGTAGGAGAGCGGTATGCCGTGCTGATGTCCACCTGTGCCGGTCTGTGGCGCTACCATATCGGCGATACCCTCCGCTTTACCGGGACTGAACCCCTGACGTTCGAATTCACCGGTCGCGACCGCTTTCTCGACCGCTTTGAGGAGAAGGTGACGCAAGGGGAGGTGGAACAGGCCGTGGCAGAACTCAACACCATTGCCGGTGTCGAGGTGGCTGAATTCATTGTCGGGCCGGATATCGATGCCAGGCGCCACCTTTGGGTCCTGGCAATGAAGGGGGTCGTTCCACAGGCTGAGAAGCTGGCACTTCTCCTCGACAACTACCTGATGATCCAGAACGCCGACTATGCGACGTTCCGCAGTCAGGGCCGGGTCAACGCGCCGCTGGTACTGACCGTCGGCCAGGATCTGATCTACCGCTGGTCAAAGGAGGTGCGGGGTAAGCTTGGGGGGCAGAGCAAGATTCCCCACGTGGACCCGACGCTGGATGGCGAACTGGTGGGCAGTCTCGCCAGCTATGCAGGCTTCGGCGTATCTTCTGAATCGCAGGGTCGCCTTAGGATTGTCAGGGGGGCGAACCCTCAGGACAAGAACGAATTCGAATCGTTGGAGCGTGTGTCGTAAACAGACTGGCAGCCATGCCGGCATCGGCCAGAACGAGTGCCTCTGGCGCGAAGAGTGCGTTTAGTCCCTCTATTTATTGGGGAGCGGAGTTGCTTGAAAAATCGGGGGATTTCCTCATCCCCCGATTTTTCTATGTTGTGCTGTTTTATGAACTGGCGAGATATTCGTTCACTTTTGCACGAAGTGCGGTGATGTCACCTTTGCATATATATCCTTGAGCACCACGGGCCGCGACGAGCTCTCGCAATGCCTCTTCATCATTGGATGAATAGAAGAGAATCGGCGTATGCATTTCACCGCAGATCGGTTTGAGGATGTCGGCAAGATTCGCACCGGAAAGCGCCGGCATGTTCACGTCGAGCAGGAGCAGATCCGGCCTGACATCCTTCAGTCGGTTTGTTGCGCCGAATGAGCCTTGATGGGTAATCACCTCGACCCTGTCGCTGCAGAGCAACTCCCTTGTCGTGTACAGGTGGATGTCGTCGTCATCTATAACCATTATGGTCTGTTTATGCTGCATGGCTGTGAACTCCTTTATTTTCGTTATCTCCCCGTGGGATTGAAAGGCTGAATGTCGAACCGTTACCATAGCTGCTGGTGACGGAGATGGATCCTCCCAGGAGCTTCGCAAGGTTCTTGCTGATTGTCAGGCCGAGACCGGTGCCTTCATGGGTCTTGGTTGTTGCATCCTCGACCTGACCGAACGCGCTGAAGATCAGTTTAAGGTCTTCTTCCCTTATACCGATTCCGGTGTCACGGATCTGGATCACGACTCTCTCTTCGAGGATGTCAAGGCACATTTCAATGGAGCCGCGTCCGGTGAATTTTGCCGCATTACTCGTCAGATTCGTCACTATCTGCCGCAGTTTGATCGCGTCCGTCGATACGATGACCGGTTCAGCGGGCGCCAGGACACGGACGGTCACCGGTTTCTCCCCAATGAGAACACGGGTCGTCTCTGCAATTTCATGGAGTAACGAACCAGCTTCGACCGTCTGATGCGCCACTTCCATCTTTCCCGCTTCAATCTTCGACAGATCAAGGATATTGGTGATAACGGCCCTGAGATTCGTAGCCGTTGAGATCATGAACGACAGGCGCTCCTGTACCTGCTCCATCGATCCCTTGTCAGCCGCCAACCGCAGCAGTTCGGCCAGACCTATGATGGCATTCACGGGCGAGCGGAGTTCGTGGGTGACATTGGCCAGGAACTGTGCCTTTACCTGATTGATCCTTTCCAGTTCCTTCGCCCGGGTTGTTGCCATCTCTTCCTGCAGGATGCTGCGGGACAGCGCATTGCTCTGCTCTAACACGAGCCTCTTTACGGACAGAAGACCGAGGTAGGTTCCGTCTGCTTTCGCTACGATGATCTCGTCGTAGATGTTCTGAGGCGACCGTGCGAATGCCTTTTCGATGACCTCGTCGAGCAATTCGTTGTCGCTGACGATCAGGGGGGACGTGTCGGCTATGGTAATGATCGGCTGCCGTGCAAAGAGTTCGTGGCCGTATCTACGGGACAGGGTAAAGAACAGTTTCGTCCGCGTAATGAGACCCTGGGGCATCACCCCGTCGACCACGGCCAATGCCTCCAGGTTAGGGGAACTGAACAGACGGTCGGAGACCTCGCTCACAATGGTCTGAGGTGTCACCTGGTCGCTCGATGCGATCAGTTCTCCGACCTGAATCACGCTGTTCTGGGTGGCTGTCAGCATTGTGCATCTCCTAAACTTCTGTCTGACTGCTTTCCTGTTGCGTAGCTTCATCTGTTTGCTTGTGCAGTGAGACTATTCGGATCGGTTTGCCGGTGCTTGAGTTACGACTTTGTGAATTGTTATGGGAAGTACATTGAAGTTGCAATGTTGAGAGGTGTCTTTTGTTTGGGTATACCAAAGATCCTGATGATTATCTTCCGGATTGTTACAGTTGTGTAACAATTGATGGGGCTGAGGTATTCCTGTTATGCATTTAGTTGAAAAGGACAAATCCTGTGGTTGACTATACTGAAATGTCCCCATTCTGCCCGTCTCATCCGCTTTCTACTGACGAATCGGGTTCACATAGTGTAACAACGTACGTCCTGAGCATCAGAGGGTAGGGTATGGCATTCTCCGAGCTGGTTTCCATCGACCGTATCCGCCACCATATCCGGGCGCTGGAAGGGGGGCGCCATCCCGTTGCCGCGCCTGAGGCTCTGGAGCGTGCGGCCGACTATATAACCTCATATCTCATCTCTCTGGGATATAGGATGGCGGATCACCTATTCCCGGACAATGGCCACCAGTTCAGGAACGTTATCGCCACACGCCTTGGCCATGGGCGCCACCAGGAGCGGGTCGTTCTGCTGGCCCATTACGATACGGTTGCGACGACTCCGGGCGCCGACGACAACGCCAGCGGGGTAGCGGTAATGCTGGAGGTGGCGGCCTTGTTCTCGCAACTCAGGTTTGAGCGGACAATCCAGTTCATCGGGGTGAGTCTCGAAGAAAACGAACGGGAGAACGATCCGGAATCCGGCACCCGGGGAAGCCGGGCACTGGCGTCCCACGCCCTCGCGAACGGCTGGAACATTGAGGGGGTCGTGGTGCTCGAATCGGTGGCCTTTGCCGGGGATCGGGTCGTGCAGACCGTTCCGCCCGGAGTTCCTGTCCCGGTTCCTGAGTCCGGGAACTTCATTGCCGTGGTCGGGAACGAGCGGTCAACGGACCTGGTGGACGGTTTCTCGCGGGCGGTCGAGCGTCAGGGTGACGGTCTTCCCTGCGTCACCCTGACGGTCCCCGGCAACGGGGAACTGCTCCCGGACAGCAGGCGTTCGGACCACGCCCCTTTCTGGGACGAGGGGTACAGGGCGATCATGGTGACCGACACCACGAACTTCCGCAATCCCCACTACCACCGGCCGACCGACACACTGGAGACCCTTAATCTCGAGTTTGTCGCCAGGGTCTGCAGCGCCACTGCCGGGTTCATTGCGGAGATGGCACAGCCCAGGTCATGACTGATCCGCCAGTCAGCACGTTCCGGGAGGTTGCAAATGAAGATGACCGCCCCGTATCCGTTGCCGCATGATGGGACCAATCCCGCCTACGAGTTCCGCGGAGAACACCGCTTTTCGCCCGGCGTACAGCGGGTCTCCCGGCTCTTTACCTCCATCATCCCCTGTGTTACCGGCGTCGGCTGGTTGTATCAGGCGGTTGCCGCGGCCCGGGACCGGCGCGCCTATCCTCCGCCAGGCCAACTGGTCGATATCGACGGTTGCCGGATGCATCTGCAGGCGGAAGGGACCGGAGCCCCCACGGTCGTCCTGGAGACCGGGCTCGGGGGGATGTCCTCCGCATGGGGATGGATCCAGCCGGAAACGGCAAAGTTCAGCCGGGTCGTTTCCTATGATCGGACCGGCCTGGGCTGGAGCGAGGCGGAGACCGCTCCAAGAACGGCCCTGCTTGCCGTACGCCGGTTGCGCGACATCCTGCGTCGCTCCCGCCTCTTGCCACCCTATATCCTGGTTGGTCACTCCATGGGGGGGCTGTTCATGCGGGTCTTCGCCGACCGGCACCCGGAAGAGGTGGCCGGAATGGTGCTGGTGGACGCCGCTCACCCGGACCAGCACCTGCGAAGCCCCGCCATCGACTTGCATATGCGTTCCGGCTTTCGCATCCTGAGAGCAGTCCCCTTGCTGGCGCGACTGGGATATGTCCGCCTCACCGGGCTCTTCAACGCCTGGGCCGAAGGGCTCCCCCCACGGCAGGCCGCAGAGGCCGAGGCATTCCTCTCTTCGTACCGTCATCTCCGGACGACGCGGGATGAGTCGCTGGCCTGGGATGCTCTCTGCACGGAAGTACGCGCTACTGGAGGGTTGGGGGGGATCCCCCTGGCGGTGGTGACGGCCGGGAAGGACGTATTGCCCGGCCAACCCGAACTGCAGGCAGAACTTGCCGCACTCTCCGGCGACAGCATCCATCTGACCGTCAGGGGAGCCGACCATGTCTCGCTGGTTACCCGACTCGAGCACGCCCAGTCGGTGGTGGAGGCGATCCGCCACGTGGTCGGGAGAGTGATGTCACGTAGACAAAAATACTGAAATCCCCGGTGCCGTACGACGCTGATCTCCCGGTTGTATGAATGGCGTCTTGACAAATGTGCAGCATGCCGGGACAATATCCCCTCATCCCTACTTCTATCCGCAGTACCGGAGACAATGGGCATGGCAAAGATCATCGGCGTTGTTCAGGCCAAGGGAGGGGTAGGCCGGTCGACAATCGCCACCAATCTGGCCGCGGTTCTCTCTCAGGACCGACGAACCGTGCTGGTCGACTGCGATATGCCGCAGGGGACCAGTGCATCCTGGTTTACCCTCCGGCAGTCGGAGGTTCCGTCGGACAAGCTGCTGCTCACCACTGCCCGGAATCACCGGGAGCTGATAACTCGCCTGAAAAGTCTTGCCGACGACACCTCCTACGTCATCATCGACGGCCCTCCACGTCTTGCGGAAATGACCCGGGCCATCATGATGCTCAGCACCCTCTGCCTGATCCCGCTTGGGCCAAGCGCCGCAGAGATCTGGTCAACGGTTGATCTGCTGAAAACCATTGACGAAGCCGGCCATCTCAGGTCGGACCTGGACGTTCGCCTGGTCTGGAACCGCTTCCGCGGCCATACCCGCGAAGCCCAGGATATCTGCGCATCCGTTTGCACGGAAATCCCTCTGAAAACATTGAATGCACGGCTCGGTTACCGCGTTGCCTATAGCGAGGCGCTTGCCAGGGGGCTTGCAGCGGATGAGTGGCTGGATCGCCACGCCCATGGCGAGGTACGCGAACTGGTTGCAGAGATACGACGGATTCTCGGAGAAAAAGGGCCATGACGAAGGAACGGAAGAAGCCGACCGTGACCAAGCCGGTAATTGATGAAGAGGCTGTGCTCCGCTTTGCCGATGGGGGGGGCTGCCGGTCAGGGAAATGGGGATGCCCGGCAGGATAAGGGAGAGTTGATCCCCATTACGGTGCCGGTAAAGAGGGAGCTCTATGCCGCCCTGGAACGGGAGGCTGCCCGTAAGAAACGGACGGTCGAGGAGTTTGTCCGCCGTCTTCTGGCAAAGCACTGCGGCTGAAAGATGAAGAAGCTCAGCCGGCTATATCCGGTGCTCCTCCACATGAAAGTGCATGGTGGCCCCGGTTACCGTGCTTCTGCCCGTGTACAGGAATATGACCACCCACAGGAGTTCCAGGAGCAGTAAAGGTGTCGGTCCCCACAGGGCCGCAGCACCCTTCGCCAGCTCGGGCAAAGCCGCAGCCGGACCCTCCAGCAGCGGCAGGAGCAGCCAGCCATAGGCGATGCTGATCACCGCCATGAACTGGTACGCCGAGACGTTTCCCCCACCGCGATAGTCGTCACGCAGGAACTCGGAGAACACCCGCCACCCCTGGGTCACGGTCAGTGCCAGCAGAAAACTGGCCGAAAACATCCCCCTACCGAAGAGGGCTATCCCCACCAGGCCGCAGACGGTATAAATGACCGCGGTCATCCCTTGCACCGGCAGGACCTTCACCCCTTCCAGGCTGCCGGCATAGGCGGCCTTCTTCGTGGCCCCGTAAAAGACCGTGCTGTACCTACCGAAGATCCTTGCCAGGAAAGGAGGGGCAGCGGTGAGCGGTTTGCCATAACAACAGCCGAAACTGAGGCAGGCCAGTCTGCCCAGCCCTTCGCCGAAGCCGTAGCCGATGGTGATGGCGGCGATGATTGCCGCTGCCGGCACCTCCACCCCCAACGACTTTCGGAGAAAGCTGCTGCCGGCCATGGCGACCCAGGGGGCGACCAGCGTGCCGACAAAAACGGCACCGCCGACGGTGAAGGTGTTCGCCTTTCGTTCCACCAGGCGGGCCACCAGGCGGGAAGCGGGGACGCAGACCGCCAGCATCGCGAAGAGCATGGCAAAGCTGGCCCGGGCCGGCAGGCCGACTGCGGCGAAGAGGCCGAAGGCGATGCCGGTCGCCACGACGTAGGCATTGGCCGACAGGATGCCATACCAGGTCAGGTTCACACCGCGCCACGAACCGGCGTTGTCCTTGGTCAGGGGGACCGCTGCCGCGATCTGCCAGCGCTCGGCCGGCAGGACGCGGACACCCCACCAGAGATAGCCCGTGCAGCAGAGAGCCAGCAGGGCAACCAGAAACATATCGTTCATACGGCACCTCCCCGGGCGATCAGCGAGCGAACCTGCAGATCCGTTTCCACCAGCGGGATGTTGAACCCCTGTGAGAACCGGCTTTTCACATCAACACGCCTCATATTTTGCAGCAGGTCGTCGGCAAATTCGATCCTCCCGGGCTGGAAGATGAGAATGTCGGTGCTGCTTCCCGGTCGATAGAGACTCTTTGGCTGTCCCTTGCGCAGAAACTGGCCGGTGGAGACCGGAACCGGGTCGGCGTACTCTTCGGTTGAGTAGCATTGGACGATCTCGCCGATCATCAGCGCCACCACCTCGATCATCGCCACCAGTCCGACCCGGGTTCCTCCCGGGACATCGGTGTCGATGATCGTCACCACCCGGCGGTTTTTGGAGAAGGGAGTCGCCATCGCGACGACCGCGGCCGGATTGCAGGAATGGTAGGCGCCGTCCAGTTCATAGATATCGCTGACAACACCGGCAACAGGGGTGTGGTTGTAATGGTACTTGTCCGGGGTCAGCCGGAAAACGGCGAAGTCCCCGCCGCTAAACCGGTCATGCCAGTTGGTTTTTTCACCGAGCAGTTCCTCGAAGGAAAAGAACTTCCCCTTGACTAAGACGCTGGAAGAGTCACGGAACGATCCAACCAGGACCCGCGCATCGGCAGGCGAGACCACGGCCCCGGTCTCTTCAGGCATGGGCCGGTGTTCCCAGTAACGGATCCTGCGCTCAAAGACCTTGCGCGGCGTATCCAGGCTCTCCGGCGGATCAAGGCACTCCGCAAGGTCGATGCCGCACTGCGACATGAATTCCTTCTGCCGCGAAACCTTGCCGATGAACGGCGCATCGTAGTTGACGAATGCCAGCAGATCGCTCATGCGGGCGCTGGTGAGGAGCCGGAACAGGATAGGTGCATTCTCCCTGGCGCCATGATACAGCAGCTTTACCAGGCGGTCAGCGATAAGCTTCTCGGTATGCACAGTGCCGGTTCGGCGTTCCACATACTGGTGCAACGACTGAATCATGAGATCATGTTCTCCATGGTACGTTTGGCGGCACGGCTGTCGTGATGGACGGAGAGCAGGAGCAGGTTGACGAGGTGAGTAAGGGTGCCGCTGTCGAGCCGCTCCCGGAGGAGGTCATCGCGGCATGCGGCCAGAAAGGAGCAGGCCCCGCCGGTGGGGAGGTGGTACAGAAACTGCCGTGTTTCCTCATCCCCCGCATCTGCCGATTGCTCCAGGCTGAGCAGGTCGTCTGCCAGGTAGCCGAGTGCTTCGACCAGATGTTCGTGACGCAGCCGTTCCCGGTAGTAACGTTCGGCACCACTGTTGAATTCCCCGGCGGTGACGGCCATCGGATTTTTTGCGCCGATCTCGTCCAGGATGCCGGCAGTCAGCCTGCCTGCCGCAGAATGCTCGTCCGGGTGCTCCAACCGACCTTCCAGGTCTGCCAGAGTCCCTTCGAGCCCAAGGATCTCCACCAGGTCCGCCCCTTCGTTCCGGATAAAGGCCACCAGGGCACGACGGTAGTCGGCCACCGTGACCCGCAGATAGCCGGGATAGCGACGACTGGCACGCGTTTCCCTGGTCAGGGATAGAATCCGCCGCAGCAGGGTGTTGCCGGTCTGCTTGCGAACGAAAAAGGTGGGGATGCCGATGGCGGCAGCGAAAAAAATCTGCCGCCGCTCGCTCTCGATGGAAGGGTCGTCGGGGATATCACCATGATGCAACTCCCCCTTAGCCATCAGTTTGTAGGCCAGGGCCGTCACCAGCAGTTGCAGATCTACCGCCCGCGCCATATCGGCTTCAAAGCGGGCAAAGAGACTGTAGTGGCGTCCCTCGAAGCCGGAGAAGCCCATGGCCCCGAATTCCCGCAATTTGTAGAGCAGATAGACCGACATCTGACTGTCGAACACCCCGAGTTCGTTCAGGTCTTTGCGCAGCTTGTCACCGTTGCCCAGCCGGCCGTCCAGCGCCGGGCTGCGGGGAGTGCTGAGCAGGCAGACCAGGTAATCGATCAGTCTGAAATCCGGGACAAAGTCGCCCTTGAGTCCGAACATGCCGCTGATCATCCGGTCGAGCCAGGGTGGGCCAAAGGGGGTTACCGGCTGGCCGAACACCGACAGGCTGGCTTTTTTCTTCCAACGCCGCCAGATCATGCGCAGGTGGGTATAGTCCAGTTCATGGGGGAGAAAGCCGAGGGCACGCTCGGGGTGGAAGTCGGTATAACCGAGCCGGTACGGGGCAGCGCTGTAACTGCCGACGAACAGGGGAAGAAAATGCTCCACCTGCTTGATGGCCAGATCCCCCAGCTGCTTCTCGTTGCCTGTCGAAAAGCCGGAATCCCCGTTCGCCAGCAGTTTGCCAAGACGCTGGCTCCCCAGGCTGACGTGCGTGCCGTTATTGGCCAGGCTGACATTGGAGAGCGAAGGGAGTACCACCAGGTTGTTGACGATGATCCCCGCCTCGCGCAGCTTGGCGACGGCATTCAGTTGGCTGCGGGAAAGCACTTGGTGGCAGAGGTGCATGTACCGGTATTTGTCCTCCCCGCGGTCCCAGCCGGACAGGCAAGGGCTCATGAAGAGCTCCCGGTAGAAGGAGTCGGAGATCAGGCCGTTGAGCTCTTTCTGGCGGACCGGTGGATGGGGGGCAAAGTAGATGAGGGCGCGCTGGCCGTTCTCCCGCAGACAGAAATGTTCGTTGGCATACATCAGCAGCAGATGGGTGAAGAGAAACCTCTTGGCAGCTTCCCGGGCCAGGGCGGAACCTGATCCCGTCTTTTTTCGCAGGGGGACCACGTGAAAAGAGAAGGTCTCGGGTGAGGTGTTGTCATTGAGGTAGTGCGCCATGAGACGCCGGCCGGTTTCGGCGACTTCGCGGGAAAGATCCGGCTGGCTCCCGAGGATGTCGGCCAGGGCCAGCTTGAGCAGATAACTGACCGGCAGGCGGAGCAGTTCCTCGCCATCGGGACCGACCGTCGTGAAGCGATTGGCGTCGCTGCGCCGTCCGGCAGCGACATTACGCTTATCAGCCAGCAGATCACGCTCGAACACCTGGGCGGCAAAGGTGGAGAGCACGCGGCGGGGGAACCGGACCCAACTGTTTTCCCATACCTGCTCATCGTTATCGGCGAGGAAACGCTCCAGGTCGGTGATCAGCCTCTTCGGCGCCTCGCCGGCTGCCGCACGCTTGGCAATATTGACAAAATAGTCCGAGTGCTCGATAAGCAGGGGCAGGTCAACGCTTTCCCGCCGACCGGCCACGGCCACCTGCATTTCAGTCTCTGATCCTGCCGTAGCATCGTCAGAAGCAAACGGCAGCTGTTCGTAATCGGGCCTGCCGCTTCTATCTGACCAGCCGAGCCTGATCATCAACTCCCGCATGGAGAGAAAGGGAGAGCCGGTGGCAGGGGGGCGCCCTTCTTGTTCTGGTGTGATCAATGTCAATGCTGTATTGTGATGCACGTCATTCCTCGGAATTCGTCTTTAATGAACACGATACACTGTCTCTGTTAACGTACGGTTACAGAGAGGTGAAACGTTAGCAACAATCGGCATTTGTGTGGGCTGTTGCACGAAAACAATCTGGAAGTGAATACTGTTGGGCGGGTCGATTGTTACAATTGTGTGAAATGTTAATGTTTGGAATGAATTGCGAAGAGTTCCGGTTGCATCATCACCAAACGTCAGTTAAATTATAAATTTATAAGTAGAAGGGATCTCACATCACACGGCACATTCATTAAGGAGAGTGAGCACTATGAAGGCACCTGACAGGGAGTTGCTGCAGTTGAAAGGGGTCGGCGAGATCCTGGGCAAGCGTTTCATCGAGGCAGGGCTTGATTCCTGTGCGAAGATCGTCGAGGCGGGTGTGGATGGTCTCAAACGCATCAAGGGGCTCAACCCCCGCATTCTTGATTCCCTGCTTGAGCAGGCTGCTCAGATTGCGGCTGTTGCAACGGTCAACAGGGAAAGTCGCGTGAATGAACTTAAGCAGTCCGTCGTAGGATTACGGGAGACGGTGCAGGGGCTTGTGACAGCATCCCGCGAGCGTTTCCCCAAAGATTTGTCCGGCAGGAAGGGACGTGCATTGACCAAGGATCTGGTGAAGATCATGGACGCCCTTGACGGAATCGAAAAGAAACTTCCCAAAAGGCTCACGCGGGCCGGTAAGGGGTTGCTCAAGGCAGAGAAAAGGGTGAGCTGTCTTACCGACGCAACCTTGCCCAAAATATCAAAGGGGTTGAAAAAGGCCCGAAAGTCATTGCGGCGGGTGTTGGCATGATGGTGGGCCGCGACAAGGGCTCGAAGACGGGTCACGATGAAACCAGGGACGACCTGGTCAAGGAGTTGAAATACTTGCGCAGCGTCATACGTGACGTCGGCGAGGGATACATTATCCGCAAGGAAGGCGAGATAGAAGCCCTTCTCGGGTATCTGGGCGCTCTGCCGCCACGAGCGGTGAGACAGATGTCGCGAGGCTGGCTCAAAGAGATGCGCAACCTGCCCGTCAAGCCGTCCAAGGGACGTCTCAAGGACCTGAAGCGGATCGACATGCTTCTGGAAGATCTGCTTGATACGGTTATCGAACTGCAGGACAATACCAAGCCCAAACGGCCCAAGGCAAAAATCGGACAGTGTGCTGCGATTGAGAGCGGTTTGGGGCAGGGGGAAACGGCATAACGAAGGATTGCTCATCGAATTTTCATATTTTTCGATCTGTTGCAACATAACTGCAACATGCGTCTGCTATGGTGAACTAAATTAAAAAGTCATCTGATGCGGAGGAGAGTTATATGAAAATTGTTCCCAGGGGAGATTACTACGTTTGGCACTGTGAATGGTGCGACAGCCGCAATTCGACGATCTGGACCAGGATCGACTCGCAGATTGTCACCTGTTCGGCATGCAAGCAATCGTTTGGCATTGGCGAGGAAGGTCATTTGTTCGCTCTGGACCAGGAATTGCGGGAAGCAATATAGGTTTTGAACCATTTAATCCATGAAAGTGCATCACTAGGCAATGGCGACGATCATCATTCATCTGATCAGGCATGCTGAAGCAGTACAAAGGGTACCCGGTGGGGTCGACGAGTTTCGCTACCTGACCTGTCGGGGCCGTTCGCGTTTCCGACGCGTGACGGCTACTCTCAAGAAACTCGGTATTGATCCGGATTTCATCGTTACCAGTCCCAAAGTCAGAGCTATCCAGACGGCGGAGATTCTTGCCGAGGGGATCAGGTTCCGCGGCGAGGTTGTTGTCGCACAGCAGCTCGCAGACGACTTCCGGCTTGCCGGCCTGCGTGACGTGCTGATGAATTTCCCATCGGTACAGGAGATTGTTTTCGTCGGCCATGAACCGGACTTGGGGCACCTGACCACCGAATTGCTGTGTCTGTCGGGTGCAGCTACCATCAAGAAGGGTGGTGTTGTCTCGCTTCTCGTTACCTTGACGCACGGGTCACATTCCTCGGAATTCGTCAGACTCATTACTGGTGGTGGCAAGGTGGTGGAAAAGCGCGACAAGGGGATAGAGCGATTGCTGGGTATGCGCGAAAAAGCCGAAGAGGAGGGGGCATGAAGTCATTGCTCAAGGAGTTGCGGATGCAGCAGGGATTATTAGCATGATAGTCAACCACGAGCGGGAATGCCTGCCCGGGAGGCTCATCGCTGTCGAGGGGCTGGATGGGTCCGGCAAGTCCACCCAGATCTACCTGCTGAAGCGCTGGCTGGAGATGAAGGGCTTGAAGGTGTTTTTCACCGAATGGAATTCCTCGTTCATCGTGAAAAAGGCCACCAGTAAAGGGAAAAAACGACAGCTGCTGACCCCCACCACCTTCAGCCTCATCCACTGCACCGACTTTGCCGATCGCTATGAGCGGCAGATTCTGCCGCTACTGAAAGCCGGCTTTTTGGTCCTGTGCGATCGCTATATGTACACCGCCTTTGCCCGTGATGCGGTTCGGGGCTGTTCCAAGCCTTGGCTGCACAAACTTTACAGCTTTGCCTGTCATCCGGACATCACCCTCTTTTTCAACACCCCGCTGCCGGTCGCCCTCAACCGCATCCTTGGAGGCAGGCCACAGCTGAAATACCACGAAGCCGGGCTGGATATGGGACTTTCCCACGACCCTTACGAAAGTTTCCGACTCTTCCAGGGGCGGATCTATGAAGAATATCTGGCGATGAAGGACCGTTTCGACTTTGTCGAGGTCGATGGCAGTGCATCCATCGAAGAGCAGCAACAGCGAGTCAGGGAAATAATCACCGCCAGTATTGACCTGCCGCGCTACCGCTGCAGAACCCATAGCTGAGAGATATATCATGCCTTTTTACGGAGAAGGAATCCCCGGTGTGGAGCTCTCGGAACTGACCGGTCGCCTCATCGTCATCGAAGGAGCCGATGGTTCGGGCCGCTCCACCCAGATCGAAATCCTGCGGGATTACCTGGAAAACAAGGGGCACGCCACGGTAAACGTCGGTCTGCGCCGTTCCACCCTGGTCTCGGAAGAGCTGAAAGAGGCCAAGGAAGGCAACATCCTCGGTGAAATAACCCGGAGCCTTTTTTATGCCACCGACTTTGCCGATCAGTTGGAAAACCGGATCATTCCGGCGCTTCGGGCCGGCTTCATCGTCCTTGCCGACCGCTACATCTATACCCTCATGACCCGCGATATCGTCCGGGGCGCCGACCGGGAATGGGTCCGCTCCCTGTACGGCATTGCCCTGGTTCCGGACCTGGTCATCTACCTCAAGGTAAGCCCTCCTCAACTGGTGGAGAGAAACCTGCGCAAGAACTCCACCCTCGACTACTGGGAATCGGGTATGGACCTGGGACTTTCCCGTGACAGCTTTGACAGTTTTATCCGCTATCAGCGGATGATCCAGAAGGAGTTCGCCCTCCTGGAGGGGCAATACGGTTTCATCACCATCAACGGCAATCTTTCGGTGCGCGCCGTGGCCCGCGAGATCAGCGCCCGCATGGTCAACATATTCGGCGAATGATCGTTTGAAGCGAAAATGAAGTTGCGGGACGATCACCCCCTGATAAAGTGGGCCGATGCGTTGCCTGACCGTGAGCAGATTCCAGCAGTATCCGGAGATGATATTTGATGATGCAGTTGAGCTCAAAAACGCACCTCTGGCTCGCTGCAAGGGCCATGCTGCAGGAGCGGGGCGATGATCTTTTCCGTCGCTGGGACCGTGCCCGCAGGAGCTTTGAGCTGGATGATATCCACGATCTGAGGGTTTCCTCCCGTCGTTTGAGAGAAGCCCTGGCCCTTTTCGGACCATGTTTCCCGGCGAAGAGCCTTTCCCGTGTTAGATCGCGAGTCAAACGGCTGACGAATATACTCGGCATCCTGCGCAATACCGATGAAGCCATTCTGTATTTCACCGAGCTTGCTCCGTCACTCCCGACCGACAACATCGACAGTTTGAGAGGATTGCTGGACGAACTTGGAAATGAGCGGGACCGGGAACGCAAGAGTTTGAAGTCCGGGTTGAAGGAACTTGATCCCGTTTCGCTCAGGACACTTTTCTCCGAGGCCTGCAATCGTCCGCTCATTTTCGTTGAAACCAAAGTCGATCCTTTTGTGCCGATCCATCTCTTTCTGCGTGAAGCCATGACCGGGCACGAGGCGTCTGTGTGCGACCTGTTGCCTCAAGCGGTCATTGAGGCGAACGTGAATGCCCAGCATAAGTTGCGGATCGTTATCAAACATTTCCGTTACCGGTTCGAGTTGGCTGCACCACTGATTTCAAACGGTTTCAATGAGTTGCATGCCGTCTTCAGGGAATATCAGGAGGTTCTGGGCCGACTGCACGACCTGGATGTCTTTGCCGACCTGGTACGGGACCGGTTTGACGTTACGGCGGCCGGACCACTGCTTGCACGGATCGCCGAACAGCGCCATGATCAGTTCACAGCTTTTGAGCGGATGCTTGTCATAGACCCACTGGCTGACCTTGGCGAGCGGGTGCGGGGGCTTCTGTGAAAGGAAAGCGCCTGGCAGCCATCGACATCGGCACCAACTCGATCCGCTGTATTGTGGTCGAAGCTGATCAAAGGGGCAAGTTCCGCATTCTTGATGACGAGAAGGCGACGGTGCGTCTCGGTGAAGGTTTGAACGAGACCGGCATAATCGCTCCGGCTGCCTGGCAGAGGGCCATGGATGACCTCTCGCGTCTGAAGAAGATCATCGATGGGTACGGGGTGGGCGTTATCGAGGCGGTTGCCACCAGCGCCGTACGTAAGGCTGCCAATGGCAAGGCCTTCATTGCCGCGGTCAGGGACGGGGTGGGGCTGGAGATCAGGGCCATCAGCGGAGAAGAGGAGGCCGAGTTGGCCGCCCTCAGCGCCTTCAACAATTTCGAGCTGGGGGGGGGGCGACATCTGCTGGTGGACATCGGTGGTGGCAGCCTTGAGCTGGTGACGACCGTTGGTCAGCACATTGAGGAGATCTTCTCGTTGGAGTTGGGGGCTGTCTACCTCACCGAAACCTTCCTTAAGGCCGATCCACTTCCTGCTGCCGATCTGCTGCGGCTGCGCCGGCATGTACGTAAGACCCTGAAACAGGCCTTCGCCGATGAACGGCCGATCATTCCCACATTTGTTGGTTCAGGCGGGACCATTACCTCCATTGCGGTCATGACCGCAATCAGCCGGAAGGAAGCCTATGGCTCGGTCCATGGGTACGAGCTGCTCCGGTCCGACGTGGTCCATATTCTGGCCATGCTCCTGCGCAAGAGTGTCAAGGAGCGGCGGGCCGTTCCCGGGCTTAACCCGGACCGGGCCGATATCATCGTGGCCGGCGTTGTGGTGATCGATGAATTGATGGAGTTCTGCCAGGCGAATATGCTCAAGGTCAACGAGCGGGGGATCAGGGAAGGGCTGATCCTTCGCGGGCTGCGAACGCACGGACTGATTCCCGGCGAGCGGAAGCCGCGCTCCTGGCGCGAGTCGGTGCTGGAATTCGCTGCTTCCTGCCACTATGATGAGAAGCATTCCCTGCAGGTTGCCCGGTTGGCGCTGGACATTTTCAAGGCCGTTGCCAAGCCGTTCAAGCTCGGCGATCGGGATCGCCATATCCTGGAAGCCGCGGCCATTCTCCACGATATCGGCTATTTCATCAACTACTCCAGCCACCACAAGCATTCATACCACCTGATCCGCCACGGTGACCTGTTCGGGTTCACCCCGCGGGAGCGCGAGCTCATCGCCAACGTGGCCCGCTATCACCGCAAATCCTTGCCCAAGAAAAAGCACGAGACGTTCATGCGGCTCTCCAGCAGGGATCGGGAACTGGTCGCCAAACTCGGCGGAATACTGCGCCTTGCCGATGGTCTTGATCGGCGCCGCGTCAGTTCGGTCGTCACCATTGAGCCGCTCTTTTCCCCCTCCCGTCTCGTTTTGCGACTGCATAGTGACAGCGACATCTCGGTCGAAATCTTCGGTGGCAGCGCCAAGTGCGATCTGTTTCAGGAGTCATTCGGCCTCAAGCTTGTCCTGGAGCCAGCTTCAGCAAGACAGTAGCCCCATTCTCCCCGGCATCTACTCAACGCTTTTCAACGCATGTGCAATTCCGTCCGCTGTTATCTCGTTTCCACCGACCAGTGTCCTGGTCTTTTTAGTTTTCGTATTGAAAAACACCAGGGTAGGGGTGGCGGCAACCTTGAACTGGCCGGCAATGGCCTGGAATTTCCCCATCTGCTGGGTGACATCCATGAAACTCAGTTGCCTGTAGTTGACCTTCAAAGGGGCGATAGCCGCCGAGATGTCAGCCACGGTCGGGTTTTTCGTTTTTTTTGCCACGCCGAAGAGTGCCTTGCGAAGTTGCAGGTACTTCTCCTTTTCGTAGGCCGCAAAGGAGAGATGATAGGGGGTGAAATTCATCGATTCGGGATAAATCGGTTTATCAACGAAGGTGACTTTCGCCTTCTGGGTAAGGGTGGGAATAGCCGCCTCGACTATCGGCTCTACCTTCATGCAGATCGGACAGAACCAATCTGAAAAGATATAGATCTCCACGTTGTTTTTCGTCTTGCCGAAGGAGAAATCGTGCTGGATGGCAGCAGCTTCCCTCTCCGGGAACCCGGCGAAGGAGACGAGAAGGGTGGCAACGACGGTCAGGGACAGCAGCAGAGTTTTGAAGGCATGGTGTCTGTTCATGTTTCAGAAATCCTTTAGTTCGATTCTGTCAGATGCATTGCCGAACCGAGCGGGGCATGATATTGGGTTGTGTCGAAATGACCGCAGTGTTCATCCCGGTTGCCGAACGCCTCTTTCATGACATGTGCGAAGGCTATGTGGTCAAGAGGTTTGTTGAGGTAAGCGGTGATGCCGAGTTCGAGACACTCATTCCTGTCGCGTTCGCGGGATGAGGATGTGAGGACCACGACCGGAAGGTTGGCAAGGTGTTCCGTCCTGCGAAGGATGCGAATGAAGTCAATACCGTTGAGCCTGGGCAGATTGATGTCGACCAGGAGCACTCTGGGGAGGTGCGAGCCGGTCCTGTCGCCTTCCAATGCCTGCCGGAGATGATTGAAGGCCGAGACCCCGTTCTTTTTGACCATTACGTTACTGATGTCGAGTTTACTGAGCGCATGGAGAGTGAGAAAAGCATCGTCAGGATGGTCTTCGACAAGGAGGATCGGGAACTCGTTCATATTCATACAATATGCCTTTAATGTTGCTGCTGCCAGCCGCCAGCAGATGGTTTGTCATACGGCACAGCAGTATTCCTCCGGGTCGAGATCGGCGGTGGCGATGCAGACACCGGGCAGCTGGTCGTGCAGCCGCTTGACCGTCACCATGGCGGAGAGGATCAGGCCTTCCATCTTGAGACGTTCTCCCTGCTGGAATGCCTGATGCAATTCGTTGAGAACCGCATGGGTGAGAATATGCAGATTGTCCGGGGTGTTCATATAAATCTCTCCATTGAGCCTCTTGCATCTACTTTTACAAAAGGCTCCTCGTATATGGTTGCTGTTGTCTGGATTATAGAAGGTAAATATTTCAGATGCATTGAGGCCTTGTGACAAAGTGGAAAAAAGTTGCAACAGGTATACATCGCACGCAAATCTCTCTTGGTAATACGATCCAATATTGGGTACAATCACGCGGCAACAGAGCTTTCTGCCGGCAATTTCCAGTCGTACGCGCATTGCCGACCAATGGGATTCATGTACCTGCTCACCAGAATTCGAAATACGTTTACAGCCGCTGGCAGGCAGGGCGCCTTTCTGGCCAACCTCCTCATCGGTGGGGCCATAGCCTTTTTCGTGTATTTCATCCAACAGACCGGTCTGATCGAGCTTCTGCTGAACCGCATTTTGTACCTGTTGCTCCTTGCCATAGGCACGGTCATCCGTTACAAGCAGTTTCACGCCCTGTCTTTGTCAGGCCTGCTCGTTGACGCTGTAATCATCTTCCTGGCTGCAGGGTGTTGGACATACCTGAAAACAGTGCCGGCCAGAATTCTGTACAATGGCCTGCTGTTACTGGCACTGATACCACTGACGTTTGTCTTGTCCAATCGGTATGGCATCTTCAGCAGCGGACTTCCCATCGTTATTGGCATACTAGTCGCAATCCTCCTGGATGCCACCAACGACCTGGCGAAGAACAGGTTCCGGCAGCGGATTGCCGAAGAAAAGCAGGAGGCGGAATACAGCATCGTCCGCCATCTGGCCCACAACGTCAAACCGAGCCTGCAGATTGTCCGATCACCTCTGGTTGCTCTGCAGGGTTTGATGGCTGAACGTGGGCTCATGGATGTCGAGCTCTCGCGTCGTCTGGACGGTTCCCGGGAGACCGTGGGCGAAGCTCTGGTCAATGCTATTGCCAGTCTTGGCCAAATCAACGGCATCATCGATAATACACGCAAGCTGGTGACACGGGAGATCAACCGGGAGGAGTTCCGGGAGGTGGAACTGAAGGGGCTGCTGGAAAAGGATGTTTTCCCTCTCCATTCCGGCGGAAAGTTCCGTCTCGTTGTTGAGGGTTCAGCGGTAACGTTGCGTCTACATCGCGACTCATTTGTCGAGGCAGTCAATAATCTCCTGCGAAACGCCGACGTTCACGGGTTTCCCGCGTATCGTCCCAATGCCGAAGTCCGATTTCTGCTCCGCCAGACCAGAAAAAATGTCGTAATCGATTACGTTAACAACGGCCGGCCGTTTCCGGCCAACCTTTCCACTGAGGAATTTCTCTCCTTTGGCAGAAAAAGCGTTGAGAGTCCCGGTGAGGGATTGGGCGGTGCCTGGGTCGGCAAGGTGATCGAGGCCCATGGCGGGATGTTCGAGGTCGTCCGGGACGGGGAGCCGGTCCACTTTCGCATTACACTCCCCAAGAGAGGAAACTGATGGCCTACTCTGGACAGCCGGATATCCGGATGCTGGTGATAGACGATAACCGACCGTACGTTGAGGCTCTGCACCGTGATGCCCAGCGTTTTGGCATTGTGCTGACGCATGGAGGCAGCCTGGAGGAGGGGCGGGAATTATTCGAGCAACAGGACGCCTGGTCACTGGCCGGGGTCATCCTGGACGTGAAATGCCTCAAGGAGCGACATCAGCAGGTGCCGGATAACAGTTTCATCACCGCAGCGGTGCGTTATTTCAGCGAAAGGGCGCCCCATCTGCCGATGGTGGTCCTGACCGGTGAGCCAGACCAGTACCGTAACCTCAAGGAGCTCTATGCCGGCACCATGCGGGTTTTTTCCAAGGGGCGGGACGAGGAGGAGATGCTTATCTTCCTCCGCCAGGAAGCGGGGCGGTTGGACTATGTGCGGATCAGCGGCAGTCATCCGGAGGTCTTTGCAACCGTGCGTATCTACCTGGGGAGCGAGGCCGAACAGGAACTGCTGAGTTGCCTGCGGGATATGGCCAGCACCGATATGACGACTATCAAGAATACCCTTGGGTGCCTCAGGCGTCTCCAGGAGCGGCTCTATATCACCCTGAGCCGTAGCGACGAAAACCTGGTGCCGGTGCAGTTCGTCAGCGGCGAGGTAAATGTGGTGTCAAGCTATAAACATCTTTCAGAAAAAGGGGTTGTTGAACGCTACAAGATCATCGACCGTTTCGCCGAGTTGGTATATAAGATAGCAAGCGATAACGGTTCCCATACCCCCTATGCCAATCCCAAATACCCTCCGACCCCTTACACCGTACAGGCGGTAACGTTCGCCTTTCTTGATCTGATGCTCTGGTTCGGGGATCTGATGTCGCGAAAAAGTAACCAACCTGTCACCCGAACGTGACATCAAGTGCGATATAGTTAGAAATCTGCCATTGTCATGGCGTGGCTAACTATACAGGTTTGGGGGGTAAGTTGCGTATGAGGGTTATTGGGGGCTTGTTGTTCGCTCTGGTACTGATGACGGGAGCAACCCCGGCTGAAGCGAATTACACCATTGCCGGAGAGTTTACCGGGACTGCTGACTATTTCTCCGGCGCAAGGGATTTCTTTCTGAACCCAAGCCCCCTGGACGTTGACAAGGTGGTCGGCTCCATAACACTCAATGCAATGACTGCCCAATTTGCCGGTAGCGACGTTGTCGGGTATTCGGGGACCGCCGATTACAGCCTGTCGCTTATCGGTTTGGGTGGTCAGTTGCTCTACAAGTATAGTGGGACGGGGAGCGACGCGTATTACAGTGTCGACAATGGAACAGGCAGCACAACAGCCACATCCGGGTTTGGCATATCCTCCGCAAACATCGGGACTTCCTTTGGCAAGAATTTTCAACCTTTTTGGTTTTCTGTTTCAGATTTCACCACTGTTCCGAACAGGTTCGAGCTGGCATTCAAATCCCTCGACGGCAAAACCGGCTCCATTCAAGGTAGCTTCCTCACCACGTCAGTAACCGTCACACCTGCGCTGCCCACACCCGTTCCCGCCGCACTGCCGCTTTTCGCTTCCGGTCTGGCCGGCCTTGGATTTCTGCGGAGAAGGTCCGGATTTACCTGGTAAAATCAGTTCCACGAAGTTTGCCCGAGGACGGACGGTAAAGCTTCGCACAATTACAGATTGGAATTGGCCAAAGGCATGCTTACCAGCGTGCCTTTTTATTTGGTGCGCCCGATAATTGACGTCCTCTTGTTTCTAAGATAGCTTTAAATCTGAATCCGTCACGAATCCACGTTAAAGATATGCCGTGATCGACTGCAAATGCACTATCAGCCACGTGTCGTGTGAGGTTTCCGATTGCCTGCCCATGAAACCGCCACAACCTTGATCAGACACACCCGCACACGCGGAGTGCGCCGCTGGTTGCCCGGCCTGGCGATGCTTAACCGCTATAGTCGCAACCGCTTTTCTCAGGACCTCGTAGCAGGTCTGGTGCTTACATCACTCCTTGCTCCAGTGGGTATGGGGTATGCCGAAGCAGCCGGCCTGTCCGCCATCTACGGGCTGTATGCCACTATTATCCCATTGCTTGTGTACGCCGTATTCGGGCCAAGCCGAATTCTGGTGCTGGGCCCGGATTCGGCGCTCACCGCCCTTATAGCCGCAACCGTATTGCCACTGGCCAGCGGGGATGCCATACGCGCGGCGGAACTCGCTGCACTTCTTGCCATCATTTCGGGTCTGTTGTGCGTGGTCGCAGGTCTCGCCAGGTTCGGTTTCATAACCGATCTGCTTTCCAAACCGATTCGCTACGGGTACATGAACGGCATTGCGCTCACCTTGTTGATTGGTCAACTCCCCAAGGTTTTGGGTTTTTCCGTAAATGGCGGCAATCTTTGCCACTCAACAAACGAACTTTTCAAAGGCGTTGTCATCGGTCGGATCAACTGGACAGCGTGTGCCATTGGAGTATCCAGCCTGGCCGTTATTTTCGCTCTGAAGCGTTGGGCGCCGCGCATCCCGGGCGTACTGGTCGCGGTGGTCGGATCTACCATGGCTGTCGCTCTGTTGGACCTGAACACAAAGGCCCATATTGCGGTAGTCGGAGCGCTGCCACAGGGATTGCCGGGTTTCAGCCTTCCGCATGTCACGGTTGTCGAATTCACCACCCTGTGCACCGGAGCTGTGGCAATCGCCCTGGTCTCAATTACCGACATGAGCGTGCTGTCGCGAATCTATGCGTTGCGTGGAGGTTATTATGTCGATGACAATCAGGAATTGATCGCCCTCGGTATCGCCAACATAACTACCGGACTCTTTCAAAGTTTTTCGGTGAGCAGCAGTGCCTCGCGCACACCGGTGGCCGAAGCAGCGGGAGCAAAGTCACAGATTACCGGTGTGATAGGTGCATTGTGCATTGCCGTACTGTTGATCTATGCGCCAACGTTGATGATGTATGTCCCCACTGCGGTCCTTGGTGCAATCGTCATTTCCGCCTGCAGTTCGATAGTTGAGGTGTACGATGTCAAACGCCTCTATTACCTGCGGCGCGGTGAGTTTTACCTGTCGATGGTCTGTTTTCTGGGAGTTGCCTCGCTCGGGGTCATACAGGGTATTTTCATTGCTGTGGGGTTGGCGCTGCTGGTTTTTGTCTGGCGTGCCTGGCGACCATACTGTGCGGTTCTGGGTCGTGTCGACGGTATGAAGGGGTATCACGACATCACGCGCCATCCTGAAGGACGACAGATCCCCGGACTGGTTCTGTTCCGCTGGGATGCTCCGCTGTTCTTCGCAAACGCTGAGTTTTTCCGCGAGCAGGCACTCAGGGCAGTATCCGGAGCACCGACCCCAACCAGATGTATTGTTGTCGCCGCCGAACCCGTAACAGACGTTGATATAACGGCTGCCGACGTGCTGGCCGAACTGGAAGATGAGCTGCAGCGGGCCGGGATCGAGCTATGGTTTGCACAGATGAAAGGCCCGGTCAAGGATCATCTCAAGCGCTATGGCCTCTTCACCAAACTCGGCACGGAGAACTTTTTCCCGACAATCGGGCAGGCGGTGGATAACTACATTATCCGGTATCGAGTCATCTGGCGTGATTGGGAAGATGAACAAACGAGGAGATAGCGATGTTTGAATCTGCGGAACTTGGTCACAGGATCGACAAGGCTACCTATAAAAGGGAGGTGCCGGCTGTGCGCGAGGCCCTTCTGGACGCCCAGATAGACCTTCTGCAGTCGAAAAGGTTTCCGGTAATTATCCTGATCGCCGGCGTCGATTGCGCCGGCAAGGGTGAAACTGTCAACATTCTCAATGAATGGATGGACCCACGCCACATCGAAACCCACGCCATTCGCGACCTGACCGACGAAGAGCTGGAACGCCCCCCCATGTGGCGATACTGGCGCGATCTCCCGCCAAAAGGGAAGATCGGTATATTCATCGGTACCTGGTACTCAAGCCCGTTGATTGAAAACGTCTATGGTGACATCAAGAACGCCGAGCTCGACCAGCGTCTGGAGCGGATCATTCGCTTCGAAAAAGTGCTCTGTGATGAGGGTGCGCTAATACTTAAATTCTGGCTTCACCTCTCTGAAAAACAGCAGAAAAAGCGCCTGAACTCCCTTGAAAAGGACCCCGGCACACGGTGGCGGGTTACCGATACCGACTGGAAAAACTTCAAGCTGTACGACCGGTTTCATCAGGTGTCCGAGCGGATGCTGCGGGTCACCAGCAGTGCAGAAGCCCCCTGGCATATTGTCGAAGGGAGCGACCCGCGCTATCGTTACCTCACCATCGGCACGGTCATTCTTCAGGCCCTGCAACAACGATTGGGCTCCACGAACGGTTCGAAGAAAGAAGAACCGTTTCCGCCGACCACGTTGGCCATCGACGGGCTGCGCATCATTCAGACGCTTGACCTTGGGAAAAAACTGGGAAATGGAACGTATGACAAGGAGCTTGAAAAGTGGCAGGGGAAACTCAATCTTCTCTCCAGGCATTCCCGTTTCAGGAAACTGTCGGCTGTCGTGGTCTTTGAAGGAAACGATGCAGCCGGCAAAGGGGGGGCGATCCGGCGCATCACGCAGGCACTGGATGCCCGTCACTACAGGGTAACTCCCATTGCGGCACCAACCGAAGAAGAAGCGAGTCAACCATATCTCTGGCGCTTTTGGCGCCATCTTCCGCACCGGGGGAGATTTGCCATATTCGATCGCTCCTGGTACGGCCGGGTACTGGTGGAAAGGGTCGAAGGGTACTGTTCCCATGCCGACTGGATGCGGGCTTATGGCGAGATCAACGATTTTGAGGAACAGCTGGTCCGGCACAATACGGTTATTGTCAAATTCTGGCTCGCCATCGACAAGGAAGAGCAGTTCAAACGCTTCAATGAGCGGGAGAAGATCGGCTTCAAGCGTTTCAAGATCACTGGGGACGACTGGCGAAACCGTGAAAAATGGGATGAATACGAGCTGGCGGTCTGTGACATGATTGACCGTACCAGCACGGAAATTGCCCCGTGGACCCTTGTCGAGGCAAACGATAAAAACTATGCGCGTATCAAGGTGTTAAAAACCCTCTGTCAGTCTATAGAGGCGTGCCTGGAGAAATCCAGGCACTGAGTGCGTATCGCCTATTTGGAGTAACCGCTTAGAAACGCCTGTAGATCCTCAATCTGCTGGGTGGTGAGGTATATTCCCCGGTGTCCGGAGGCGAATTTGTCCCGGACGAGCGCCGCCTTGTTCAGCAGTGACGGCCTGCCGACCGTGTCGTTGCTGCTGAGCGTGTGGCAGCCGCCGCATCGACCTTCGTACACCTTCTTCCCCTCCATGTCCGGAAAAACAAGCATTGACGTCAATACAGTCCCGGTGGAGATCTTCTGCTGCTTGTAGATATCGTCGTACAGTTCCGTTTTCACGATCTTGAACGCGTCAGCGGTGACGGTCGACAGGTTGGCATAGGAGACGATGCAGCGCAGGGTGAGAAATTCGCCGTCGACGAAGCCGTTCAGGGACGAGAGTTCCAGGGTCAGCTCGTTGTTGGTTGTCGACAGGGAGGGGAGGGGGTAGACAGTTGCCCCTGAGGCGCTGCCCGAGGGTATTGCCGTGTTGACCGCTGCCGTCCCCTGGTCGACGGTCACCCCGAGGGGGAGCCTGATGGTGGTCTTGAGCCGCTTGACCGGGATGCCGGACGGCAGGCCGGTCAACTGCAGGGTGAGACGGGCATTGCCCGGTTTGGTGTAGGTGACCGGAGTCGGGAGTCCGGCGCTGTTCAGGGTACCGCTGGCGAGGTTTTCGAGCACTGCAGAGAAGACAACGGCGCCGCTGCTCCGGTTGATGATGGTTACGCTGCCGTTGGCGATGTTTATTGCAGCGTCGTCGAATAGTCCGTCCAGCCCCTGGTGGTTAACCTGGTACGCGGCGGTGAAAGGATTGAGTGTATCGGCGCCGTACAGGGCAAGGAGCGGTTGAAGGGCCTTCTGCAGATCGGCGGTCAATCGTGGCAGTTGGTTGGCGATGATCTGCAGGCTGGCCCGGTTATGGCTGGAATAGAGCGAGAAGAGGTCGGCCCTGTTTTGGGTGCCTGACGCGCCGGCGACCAGCAGGTCGGTCAGGGGATTCACCTGCACGCTCCCAGGGGATGTGGCAAATGAGTAAAGGGTAACGGCGCTGCCGGATGCGGTCCCGACCGCCTTGACGAGCAAGGGAGGGGTCAGACCGTCGACGGCTACGAAGAACGTGCCGTCCTGGTTGATAGGGGCACTGGTTTTCCTGGTTGGATAGGACGAGTCCGTGATGTAGACGGTGCCGGTCAGGGGGGCGCCGGCGGCGGCAATCCCTTCGAGCAGCGCCCCGGTTGTCTGGGCCGTCGGGGATGTGCTACCCGAACCGCCGCTGCAGGCGGCCAGCAGTAGGGACAGGACCAGTCCCAGGGCATAACGGCCCGGATGCTGAAAGAACTTCATAACGACTCCTTGCTCCGATGAAAAGGGGGAAGCAGGCAATACCCGTTTCCCCCCTTGCGGTGACGCTATTCGTCTGATGTCGGGCGTACTAAGGGGTGGCGGTTACCAGAGAACTCGGAGCGCTCTCCCCCTCGGCTACGGAGGTGACCGTGTAGTAATAGGTCGTCCCGGTGGTAAGCCCGGAATGGACGAACGAGTTGCTGGTAGTGCTGGTAAGGCGGTACTTGCCGGGATTGTTCACCATAGTTGCCACGTCGATTCCCGCTGTACTGGAGGCATACACGTTGTAATAAACGTTGGCATAGCCCGATTTGTCTTTGTTCCAGCTCAGGGCAACCTGTTGACCGCCGGTCGCCGCGGTCAGGCCGGCGGGAACCGCTGGAGTCTTTGCCGTAGGTGTGACGCAGGTCTTTGTCAGCACCGTCGTGCTCTCGAACGCCGGCAGGAACGTGTTGGAGTCAGATGGCGTGGCAACGGCTGAGACGGTGTAGCAGTACTGTGTGCCGTTGTTCAGGGCTTGATGGACAAATGCCGTTGAGGACACGCCAATGATCTTGCCGCTGGTTCCCAGAAGGGCATTGGTCCAGGAAATGTTGTATCGAATTTTGGTACTGCTAGCGTCACTGCTGTAAGTCCATGGGTCAGTGAGGATAGTTGCGCTTTTAGTCTTGAAATAACCGGCACCTGTAGGACCAGCGCTGGCAGCCCAGGACAGGGTAGCCTGCTGGTTGCCGGCATAGGCGGTGAGGTTGGCCGGGATGCTTGGCTGCCCACTGGTACTGGTGGAAGCGTTCGTGAACACGGCGTTCTTGGCGGCAAAGCTGGTTGCGGGCCAAAGTGTTACCGAAACGGGCGAGCTGAGATCGCTCTCGCCATCGACGGTCTGTGCGGTGACAGCGTAATAATAGGTGGAGGGATTGCTCGTCTGTATGCTGTTGGTCAGGCCGGTGTGGATAAACCCGGTAGTTGAAAATGTGACGTTGACGATTTTATTGCTCGCCAGGGTCGGGTTCCCCGTCTGGCTCCAGTACACATTGTACGTCGTCCCGGTGGGCGGGGTAATGGCAACCCCTGTCGTCGGCTCGACCAGCTTCAGCGTGGTCTGGCCGTCACCTGTCTGGACCTGGAGCCCGATCGGTGCTGCCGGCTTGTTCGCCTGGGGAGCGGCGGAAACCTCGTTGCTTTCGGCCCCCTCCACGCCGGCCGGAGAGACTGCCGTCACCACATAGTAATAAGGTGTGCCGTTTGTCAGCCCTGTGTGATTGTAGGGGCTCGTCACGTTGCTTATTTTCGTAACTCCGGTGCCGTTTTTCTTAACCCCGGGAGCGGTTGCGTAGTAGATGTTGTAGGTGGGAGCCGGTGCCGTCGAGCCAGCGGCAATGGTGGTGTCGGTCCAGCTCAGGGTGACCTGCTTGTTGCCCGAGGCAATTGTCACATTGGCCCATGAAGCCGCCTTACTGGCGGATGTTGCGGTCGTCGGTGAAGATAAACCCGAACCGCCGCAGGCCGAGAGGCCGAGAACAAGCGCGCCGCAGAGCAGGGCGGCTTTGATGGTCGAGAAAACGTGCTTCATGCTGATACTCCTTATGGGTGGATGGTGTTTCGGTATCGTGGTCAGAAAGGTCTCAGTTCCGTGACCCCTCAGTTTTCCTGCCGGAGGAGTTGATTGTTGTTCTTATCGTCAACGCGCCGGCAGCAGCAGGCGTAGACCGATCCCGTCGGCATGCACGTCCGGTGCGATATAGTCTCGGTACGAAGTACGGAGTTGACCGCTTTCGCTTGTACAACTGCCACCCCGTAGAACCCTGTTGACGCCGAAGGGATCGCCATGGGGATTGTCTTTGGGGCTCTGACGGTAATAGTAGGAGTCGTAACGGTCCTGCACCCATTCCCAGGCATTGCCGCTCAAATCGTAAATGCCGAGCTCATTGGGGAGCTTTTTCCCCACCGGCTGGAGCGAGCCGCCGCTGTTGGCTCCATACCAGGCGTAATCCTTCAGGCTGCTCTGGTTGCTGGTGCCGGCATATTTCTGGCGCAGGCCGCCGCCGCGGGCTGCAAACTCCCATTCGGCCTCGGTCGGCAGGCGATAGTCCATGCCGGTGCGTGCGTTCAGTTTCTTGATGAATTCACGCGCCTCATTCCAGCTGACACCGGTAATGGGATAGTCGGTACCATGGGCCGGACCGGGCAATGAGCCCATCACGCTCCGCCATTGGCCTTCCGTGATCTCGTAGGTACCGAGATAAAAATCGCGCACACAGACGTCATGCGCAGGCTTTTCATCTGCGCCCCCCTCGCCCGAGAAGTCCCCCATTGAGAAGCACCCCCCTTTGACAAAGGTGAGTGGTATCTCCGAATCCTTGGGGGGAGTTGCGGCAAGCAGTCTGGTGCCGAAAAAGACCAACAAGAATGCCGACAGCAGCCAGCGTTCGCGAAATCTCATCATACGCCCCACAGTCCGTTACTGGCCGAACATGCCAAGGCGACGGGTCACCGGGAGTCCGAACAGAGCTGATGCGAACAGGATGGCTGCCGGCGGCAATGGTACATTTTGTTGTCCGGGAGCAGGGAGGGGGCCGGAAGCAGGGAGGGGGCCGGAAGCAGGGAGGGGGCCGGAAGCAGGGAGGGAGTTTGCTAACACGGGAGAGCCGCTGCTGGCAGCGACTATCGGGGCACTTGCGCCACTGACTTCGCCACTGCCGACAAAGTGGGTACCACCAGCTGCCGCAGCCAGGCTTGTAGGCTCCTGATCGGCTACGCGGCGTGCCGGATAACGGGCATTGTAACCCGTACTATCATGATCACCGATGATGAGCGCCATTTCGGCGCCTTCGTGGCCATAATTGCCGGCCATTGGTGTCTTGGCTGGCAATGCTGAACGCGCATGCTGCCTAAGGACCGATTCGTTCAGCCCGGACTGAGTGGATTCATCCAGGGCTTGCATGAATTGCAGGTTCGATGGGGAATCGCTCTCAGAAAATTCAATGCTCACCCCTTCTGCAGCAGCAGACAATGCCGCTCCGGCTGTGCCGGTGGTTGCAGCCGTCAATAGTAGCGCCGTCAGGACAAGGTTGGTAATTCGCATGGCTCTAATCTCCGGGGGTACCGTTTTGCGATTGTAGATTTTGGGGAGGATTTGAAAGCGACAGGATATTATCAGGGGTTCGTTACATCTGGAGGGCGTTTCTGCAACAAAATTGACAATATTTGCTTGTGATTACTCTTTGGTCAAATGGGTTACAATTTGGGATAGAAAACGCGAATAGGGACTTGCACGTTGTGCAAGTCCCTGATTTTATTGGTTGCGGGGACAGGATTTGAACCTGTGACCTTCGGGTTATGAGCCCGACGAGCTACCAGACTGCTCCACCCCGCGTCATTGAGATAACGTAAGTACCATAGGACTGTTTCGCCTGTCAACAAATTAAATCACTAGTGTCTATTTTCCAACCAGAGTCCTGCTGCCTGTAGTTCGACCAGCTCATGAAAAGTTGAACAAATAGCGACTTTCGCACACCCGTCAGAATTTTCTGTATTTTGATAGCATGTGTAACTGCCATAAATCATTTACTAAATAATTGTATCTCATGTTGGTATGCTCTGTGCTCATCGAGAAGTGAACACGCAGTTCAATCTGGATGTTGCAACCGGGCAATTACCATGAGCGGTACAGAAATCAGACATACCTACACGGTTCTCTATCTTGAGAATGATCCTTTTGTCTTCGCCCGGGTGGCGAAGCTTCTCAGCGGTTGGGGATTTATCCTGCATGTGGCTGAAAACGGTCGTGAAGGACTGCGGCTCTTCGAAGAAGTGAAGCCTGATATAGTAATAACCGAGATAAAACTTCCACACCTGAACGGCCTTCAGGTCGCCCGTCACGTAAAAGAGCGCACTCCAAGGACGCAGGTGGTGATTACTTCGGTCCTTATGGAGCCAGAGTATCTGCTGGAGGCAATAAATATCGGTGTTACGGCCTATCTTCCCAAACAGGTTGATCCGGCTGCACTGGCTGAGGCCTTGGAAAAGTGTGCCAGGATGATTGCCGTCCATGATGCGTCCGCCATCAGTGTGCCGGTAGTTAGTGGCGAGACGCCGGAACAGTTATCGTTCCTTCCGGATGAGTCTCTTCATATTGATGGTTCTACATCATCTGAAAATCCTGATTCGCCCAAAATGAAAGATCTAGTCAGCCTGAATGCCGATCTTGAATTTCGTCTGATCAGGCGAAGCGCCTTGCTGGACGCGGCTAGAAAAGAACTGGACGATCTCTGTGATGCCATCTCACACGACATCAATGGTCCGCTTTCCCGTTTGCAGGGATTCAGTCAGCTTCTCATTGACGAACATGGCAAAGCACTTGGCACCGAAGGGGAACTTTGTCTGGAACGGATTGTTGGTGCCGGAAGGGAGCTCAAAAAAATACTCGACGGTCTCATGGATCTTGCCCAGCTTTCCAGCAAGGGGGTGGTTTCCCGTCAGGTGGATCTGAGCAGTATTGCCATGGCGATAGTCAATGAGCTACGTGCACAAGCTCCCGAGCGTCGAGTCAACATCTTCATAACGCCCGGGCTTTCGGTAATCGGTGACGAGGAACTTCTCCGCAAAGCCCTTGGCAACCTTCTCGACAATGCGTGGAAATTTACGGCTGGAAACGAAGATGTCAGGATTGAGTTCGGTTGTGCTGCCGGCAACGGGAAAACGGTCTATTTTGTCCGTGACAATGGCGTCGGTTTCGATATGCATTATGCCAGCAAACTCTTCAGGCCTTTCCAGCGGGTTCATGACAGGGATATGTACCCTGGTAACGGCCTAGGACTGGCTGCGGTGGAGCGGATTATCAGGCGCCATGGCGGGAGAATCTGGTTTGATGCCGAACAGGGGAGGGGGGCCACATTTTATTTTACCCTGTAATGTTTAGTGTTTTTGGGTAGATATAATTTTATCGACCTGTGTTTTTTTGTGGAATGTTTTTCAGTGTGTTGCTATAAATCAAAAAACGATACAAGTAGCGGCCTGAGAGGTAAAGGTCGATGAAGCAACATCACATCCTTCTGGTTGAAGACCATCCCGACGACGAATTCCTGACGTTACATGCATTTCGCAAACATGACATCACCAATGTGTCGGTAATGCGGGAGGTGAAGCAGGCGTTCGATTTACTCTTGGGCGAAGGGGATGGCCAGGGGGCGCGATTCCCCGATCTGATCATCCTTGATCTGCGGTTACCAAAGATAGACGGTTTCGAGTTTCTGGAGACCATACGGTCCGACCAGCGGACCCAGCAGATTCCGGTTGTCATTCTCAGTTCATCCCGTCAGGAAAAAGACCTTGAGCGCTGCCAGCAGCTTGGGGTTGAAGCCTTTATCACCAAACCCCTCGACCCGGACAAGATCCAGATCATCAAGCAGATCCTTAAACAGCAACACTCACCTTCCTAGCCATCTGATGCCTCCGTATGGGAGCGCTTCCAGAATCCTGATCAGATTCAACAGCTACAGCTATAATTCCTGTTGATGGGGGTTAGCCGATCATCGCTTTCCTCCCGCCATGGCACTACTCTCCGGCCTGTTTCTCAGCATGGTCATGCAGAGAGGTCCAAAGAACGCGCCGATGCCGAGCGTGACGAAAGCGACGCCCCATGCACCGGGGATACCTGGCAGTGGCGACCAGTCGCGGCAGAGATCCAGCGCCCAGCCAAAGATTGTCGGCGATATCATGCCAAGGGAGTAACCGATCAGGGATTGAACCCCCATGGCCGCTCCCAGGTAACCGGGCGGAACCAGTTCGGTCAGGCCGGTGGAAAATACCGGTGATTCGGCAACTATGAGATAGCCGTAAAGACAGCCGACGGCCAGGGTCAGGTACGGGTTGGCATGTGCCAGCCAGCCAAAGGTGCAGGAGAGCAGAGCGCTTCCCATCATTACCAGAAAGATGGTTCTGGTTCTCCCCAGCCGATCCGACAGTGTGCCGGTGATGGCGGTTGAGAAGGTCCCGATCCCGATGATCAGCGCCGATGCCGTTGCTCCCCAGCCGGTGGCTGTCCCCCTGGCGATCCCCCAGTTTATCAGGTTGGCGGTAAAGAACGGTGCCAGCCAGCTTCGCATGCCGTACATCTCCCACATGTGGCTCCCGTACCCCAGGATCATCAGCATGGCCGGCCGGTTTTTGAGGACTTCCGGGATCAGCGGTCCTGTCTGGCTGGTTTGTCGAACGAACCGGTACTTCTTGAACACGATCAGGGATATGAGCGTACCCAGATAGACACCGGCTGAGCAGGCAATGAAGGCGGTTCGCCAGTTGAAGAGTGTGGTCAGCCCACCGGTGAGAGCCAGGGACAGGGAGGCACCGAGAACCAGCGCGCCTACATAGAGGCCGACGGCACGACCGCGCTGCGCGCTGGGAAAGCGTTCGGCAACCAGCTTGAGGCCGGGCATGTAAGTGCCCCCCATGCCGATGCCGGTCAAAGCCCGCAGCAACATGGCGGACAGGTAATCATGGGCGAAGAAGGCAAAAAGAAGATTGGCGGCAGCCGACCAGAGGGCTGAGATGACGAAGATGTATTTGGTGTTGATGCGATCGGTCAACGTGCTCAGGATGACGCCTGATGCGATGTAGCCGAGCTGATAGACGGAGAAGATGGAACCGGCCATGGTGTTGTTCATCCCCCACTCCTGTTTCAGCATCGGCAGAACGGCGGAGTAGTTGATGAACACCAACATGATGAATATCTGGGCCAGGCAGAGCAAAAGGAGCCAGCGGGTGTTGGCGGACATGGGAAACCTTTCGGTGCGTGGCGGTTCTTAGAGTGCTAGGAAGTATAGTCTGTTTCCGTGAGGCGAGCAACGGTTGCCTATAATGAAAAAAGGGCTATGCATGCGCATAGCCCTCTGAGGTGGTGCGAGGAAGCTGATTTAGCGCAAGGTACGGAGCGGTGCTTGTTCGAAGCCGGTGAACACGCGGGCGCCCAGCATGAATTCTGCCCAGAATTCTTTCCATTGGGACGGTGCCTGATCGCCTTCCGTGGCCGGCTTGAGTTCGGCCAGGAAGATGGTCAGCGCCGAGCCGGCAACCAGCAGGGTTCCGGCCAGCATGAACGACTTGTTCAGGCCGCCTGGCTGGGCATTGAGCATTTCAGAAACCTTGCCCATCACAAAGCCGCCTACGCCCCAGGCAGTGAAGAGTACGCCATAGTTCAGGCCGTAGTTCTTGACCCCCCAGTAGTCCTTGGAGAACGAGGGGAAGAGGGCCAGGTTGGAACCGTAGTTGAAGCCGATGAAGGTGGCCAGGAGAACCAGCAGCACGGCGCTGCCCGAGCCGATCACCGGAATGGCGGCAAACATCAGGGCTGCCTGGAAGGCGAGCATGATGAAGAGGGTGGCCCGACGACCGATCTTATCGGACAGGACGCCGGCAACGACCCGGCCGCCGGCGTTGCCCAGGGCCATGATGGCAACGGCCAGGAAGGCCATCTCCCCCATGCTCTTTTTCGCCAGGCCAGCCACGCTGCCGATCACCATCAGGCCGGCGCCGGCGCCGATGAAGTAGGCCAGCCAGAGTACATAAAACTTGTAGTTGCGGAGCATTTCGCTGGCGCTGGCGTTGATGGCCGGTTTAGAGGCGTTGAGTTTGGCAACCGGCCCCGGATCGGCAGGTTCTGCCGGGACATAGCCCTGGGGAGGGTTGACCACAAAAAAGGAGAGGCCGCAGACGATCACCGTGAAGGCGACAGCCAGCACCAGCATGGCCTTCTGGATGCCGAAGGCGCCCAGAAGCCAGCTGGCGAGAGGGGCGATATAGACCGGTGCCAGGCCGAAGCCGGCAACCACGATCCCGGCGATCAGGCCCGTTTTGGCAGGAGAGAACCACTTGAGGGCCGGCGGGGTTGCTGCGGAGTAACCGAAGCCGAAGCCGGCGCCGGCAAGGACCCCAAAGCCGACGACCCAGGCGAGGTAGCTGGATGATAACGCGGTCAGGGTAAAACCGCACCCCACCAGGAGACCGCCAATGAGGGCCGTCTTGGCTGGGCCGATCTTGTCCTGGCATTTGCCGGCCAGGATCATGGCAAAGGCAAAGGTGAGACAACAGACCGCATAGGGATCGTTGATAGAGGCAAGGTCCCACTGGAATGCGCCAGGGCCTCCCTTTTCGATGGAGGCCTTGATTGCCCCCTTGAAGATACTCCAGGCATAGAGCACGCCGAGCGCCAGGTTGATGCCGGTGCCGGCCCGGACTACGCGCCATCCTTTATTGGAGTCTGCTTGTGTCATTGGGTAATCCCCCTTTGTCGGTTGATGTTCAGATGACAAAGCAACTTGGATACCAATGTTCTATTAATTTGTATAACAAATAAAGTGTAATAATTAAAGCTACTTGAGTTGTTGGGTTGGTTGGTTGTTCTTTTGGTGTGCGGAACGGTTTTTGGAATATATGCAAAAAGGTTTGGTGAGAGTTGGCCGTATCAGGTGAGTTGTGAGTGGTAAGTGAAGTAAAGTTCCATAAAAACAACTAATTATCTTGTGGTGGTTTTGTTGGTATTGTTTTGCAGAAATGCGAATTGCTTCCTGGCTGATTTGCAAAACAAAAGATGTCTCGTTCTCTGTATCCTCCGTGGTACAACCAGCCCAATTGTCCCGTCAGCCGACCTCTGCGTACTCCCTCTCCCGAAATTCCACACCAAGACTCTCGGCGAGGGCCTTTACCCGTGCGATGTCCAGGCCGGGAACCGTGACAGCCGTGGCCACCACATGGGGGATGTGAGTGCGTGCCGCCCGCAGGAAGTCACAGACCGCCCTGAATCCCTCCTCCCCGAACGGGGTATTGCAAAGCTGCTCGTACGTCATCGGATCGGCAGCATTCAGACTGACCGACACCGTATCCACCAGCCCCGACAGCTCGGGCAGGATGTTGCGACCATGGACCAGATTGGCCTGACCGTCGGTGTTGACGCGGATCTTCACCCCCTGGAGCTTGAGCGTCGTTGCCACCTCCTTTACGATATCGAGGCGGATCAACGACTCACCGAAACCGCAGAAGACGATTTCAGCGTATCCGGTCGGGTCGCCGATGGCGTGCAGGACCTCGGCCGTTGACGGCTCGTGGTTGAGGCGCAGTTGGTGCCCCTTGACCAGGAAATCGGAGAATTTCGGGCAGAAGGTGCAGTGGTTGGAACAACGGTTTGTGATGTTCAGATAGAGCGAATCGCGAATGGGATAGGCAATGGTTGTCTCTTCCATCTCAGGGGCGATCCCGAACAGCCGGCGGGCGTTCATGGAGGTGATCCTTCCCACGTCCTCCAGGGTAAGCCCTTTCAATTCAGCGACCTTTGCAGCGGTAAGGCGCACGTGGGCCGGTTCGTTCCGTTTGCCCCGATGGGGGACTGGTGATAGGTAGGGACAATCGGTCTCGACCAGGAGGTGTTCGATCTTTACCCCTCTGACCACCTCCCGCAATTTTTCGTTGGAGGGGTAGGTGACGGTGCCGGGAATGGAGATGAGGAACCCCATGTCAATACATTCGTTGGCCAGAGCCAGGTCGCCGGAAAAACAGTGGAGAACGCCGCCGACTTCGTGGGCCTTTTCCTCGCGAAGGATGGTCATGACCCGGTCGTGGGCATCCCGGTCATGGACAATGACCGGTAGTTCCAGCTCCCGCGCCAGGCGGATGAACCGGCGAAAGACAGCCTCCTGGGTGTCGCGCGGGGAGCGGTCCCGGTAAAAGTCGAGGCCGATTTCGCCGATGGCCACCACTTTCGGGTCAGCTGCCAGGGCGCGTATCTCTTCAATGCCTGCGTCGTCCACCTGGAGCGCATCGTGGGGGTGGACACCGACGGCACAGAAGAGCTCCTCGTGCTGTCTGGCCAGGTTCAGTGCGGCACGGCTGGAGGAAAGGTCAGCCCCCACGGTGACGATGTGGGAGAGCCCAGCGGCCCGTGCCCGCTCCATGGTTGCCTCAAGATCGGCCTGAAAATCCTCGCCATCCAGGTGGGCATGGGTATCGATGAGAAAACAATGGTCTGACATGGGAGCGTAGGGCCTCAAGGGTGAAATTCGCTGCCATTCGACAGCAGTTGGTAAAGAAAAACCCCGGGGGAAACCCGGGGTCTTGAGTCACAGCCTGATGCCGGTCAGGCGGAACAGGGCCTCCCGGTATTTGTCGCCCGTTTTGGTAACAATCTCCTGCGGGAGGGGCGGAGCTGGCGCGGTCTTGTTCCAGTCCAGGGTTTCCAGATAGTCGCGGAGGAACTGCTTGTCGAACGAGGGCTGCGGCCCGCCCGGCCGGTAGCTGTCTTTCGGCCAGAAGCGGCTGGAGTCCGGAGTCATGCACTCGTCGATAATGATCAGTTCATTGTTGTAGATCCCGTACTCGAATTTGGTGTCGGCAATGATGATCCCCTTGGCGTCGGCAATGTCCCGTGCCTTGGCATAGATCTTCAGGGTGACGTCACTGACTTTTTCGGCCAGTTCCCTGCCACAGAGTGCGGCCATTGTGTCGAACGAGATGTTCTCGTCGTGGGTCCCCAACTCCGCCTTGGTGGACGGGGTGAAGATCGGTTCCGGGAGACGGTCGGATTCCAGCAGGCCGGCCGGCAGTGTGATACCGCAGACGCTGCCGGTCGCTTTGTAATCCTTCCAGCCGGAGCCGGAGAGGTATCCCCGGACGATGCATTCGGCCGGCAGCGGCTTGGCCTTTTTCACCAGCATGGAACGGCCGGTCAGTATGTCGGCGTATGGCTGACATTCGGCTGGAAAATCCTTGACCTCGGTGGAGATGATATGGTTCGGGACAATATCCTCCATCTGATGGAACCAGAAGGCGGAAATCTGGTTCAGGACTGCCCCTTTATCCGGAATCCCCTCGTTCATGATGACGTCAAAGGCGGAGATGCGGTCAGTGGTGACGATCAAGAGGGCCGTGCCCAGATCGTAAATGTCACGGACCTTACCGCGTCCGGCCAGTTTCAGGGTGGGGAAATCGGTCTGCAGAATTGGCTGAGCCATTGTCGGTCTCCTTTGTCCAGCTTGGGGTCGAGTTTCGAAGCTTAGGGATAATCCTGTTTGAACCCCGCCCCCTGAGCGGTTCTCTAGTCAGTAAGCAGCGCGGTGTTGGTCTCGATCTTGGCCTTGGCCCGCAACTCCTTTACCCAGGCGTCCAGGGCGTCCTGCTGCTTCTTCGGCAGGAGTTGCTGCCTGATCTGATTCTTGCTCTTTTCGAAGTCGGCAGGGTTTGACTGGCTGCGGTCCTTGAGACGTACGGCATACCAGGTTTCACCGATATTGAACGGTTCCTTGGGAACCGGAGCAGCAGCGGTCAGGGTGAACGCTGCCTCCTGCAGTGCGGGAGCGAGCCCTATTTTCGGAACCTCGCCTTTGTCGGAGAAGGTAAAGCTGCCCGTTTCCTGGACCTTGAGTCCGGCTCCACCCTTGCCGAGGGCCGCAAGGGCCTCCTCGGCCTTTTTCCTGGCCAGATCCTTCGCCTTTTCTGCCCTGGCGCTGGCCTCGACCTGGGCGTGTATCCGGGCAAGCGGCGGAACGGCAGCCGGCTTACGCTCCTTGATCTTGATGGCGTAGATCCCTTTGGTCGTTTCCACGGGGCCGCCGATTTCGCCTTCCTTGAGTGCGAAGGCCTTCTTGATCAGCTGGGCCTCGGTGGCAAGTGCAGCCGGCGGTTGGGTGGCGGCAAAAAGCGGGGTCACGGCTACGGAGGAGCCAAAGGCCTTGGCCACTGCCTGGAGGTCGCCCCCCTTGTTCTTGTTGATGGCGTCGGCAGCCAGTTCGTAGGCCTGCTTGGCAGCCTTGGCCTTGGCAGCGTCGGCCTTGACCTTGTCCTTGACCTCGGTCAGGGGGAGGATGCCGCCCTTGCCCTGATAGCGGTCGATATTTTTCTGGTAGAACGTCTGGATCTCGTCGTCTCCCAGAGTTACCTTGCCGGCAAGGGCCGCGGGGTCGATAGAGCAGTACTGGATGCTGATCTGCTCCGGGGTCTTGAATTTGTCCTGCTTTCCCTGCAGGTGGGCGGTAAGGTCCTGGTCGGTGAGTTTGACCTCGTTGATGAGTTGGGCCGGGGAAAAGGACACAAATTGGAGGTCAAGCCGGTCGTTTCGCTTGGCAAAATATCGGAGGGCCTCGTCGTCGCTGACGGCTACCTTGTCCTTGATCTGCTGGCGAGCCTTTTTGATAATGATCTCTTCCTTCTGGGACTCTTCGAAATCGGCAGGGGTAATCCGGTTACTCTTCAGGATCTGCAGGTATTGATCGAAATTGAAGGCGCCGTCTTTCTGGAAGGCCGGTACCTCGGCAATGGCCCTGGTTACCTCGTCCTTGCTCACCGAAATGCCCATCTTGCGGGCGGCCTGGCGGACCAGTTCGGACTCGACAAGGCTCTCCATGGCCAGCTTGCGGATTCCCATCTGTTTTTCCAGTTCCGGTGAGATGGAACGCCCGTAGAGTTGCTCGTAGATGCTTCGCAGGCGGTAGTAGCTCCGCTGGTAATCGTCGAGGGATATCTTGGTGCCGTTCACTTTTGCCGCATAGCTGCGCGAGCCACCACTCCCCTGATCGCCTTTTCCCCAGACCAGAAAAATGGTGCCGATAAAGGAGAGGACGATTACGACGAAGACGATTTTTATGACGATGGACTGTTTGTACTTCCGCATGATGCCGAGCATGGTGGCTGGTAGACTCCTTACGGGGAAATGAAAATGCTTCGGGCGTGAACAGCGGTGAATCCTAATATAAATGCCTTCTAAAAGCAACAATAGTTTGTTCGCTGGGAAAGCCGGGGAAACCGGTACGATTCAAGATTTACGGGCAATGGCGGCGTGTGTGTTGCGATGATGCATGTATCTGATTTTTATACGCAAGGTGTGGATGGGTGTTGATGTATGTATGCAAGTATGTTTTTACTTGCGTACGGCTGCTGCTGTCGGTATCGTGCCACCTGCATGCAGCTCAGTTCCATACGGCGAGGGAGGCAATGACCGACGAGGAGAAGGATCAGATGTCACTGTTCGGGGTACTACAAGAGACGCCCGTGAAGGAATCATCCAAGGCCGCGGTCGTTGCCAGGCCTTTAGACCGTGCGCCAAAGAAGGTCAAAACCGACTTGGTTTCAACCGGTCAGTCCACTGGGTCGGCACCAAGGGGTGGTAAAGGGGATGCCGCAAGGGGGCGGCGCAAAAAGGTACCGAAGGCGCCGGCAAAGACCTACGCTGCCGGACTGGTTCCTGCCGGTGATGTGCGCCTGACCATCAATATCCGCCAGGACCTGCATCTGCGGCTCAAGATCGCGGCTGCCCACGAGCGGACAACCATTGGTGAGATCATTGAGGAACTTGTGGAGCAGTACGTGCCCCTTTGAACAATTTTTACACACTGTGGAACCAATGAAAATAACCTGTTATGCGCGTTTCCGTTAACGTAAATATGTTTGGTTTGAGTAAAATGTCGTTATGAAGCAGTGTAATTCGCCTTGACACGCTGGCTGCGGCGTTGCTATAGTTCGCCCTTACCTGTATTTCAGTCTGGCTAAAAGTTGAAGGAGTTGCGATGCCTGATAAGCATCTCACCATACGTAACGATAATGGCATAGCCATTGTCACCCTGAATCGCCCTGAGGCAGCGAATCGTCTCAACCGGCAGATGATTTCGGCCCTCGTGCAGATCATTGCCCGCTGCAGGGGCGACGAAACGGTGCATGGGGTACTGCTGACCGGCGCTGGCGGGCATTTCTGTGATGGGACAGCTGTCGATGAGATGGCGAACCTGTCGCCGCTGGAGGCCGGTGCCTTTGCCAGCGAAGGGCAACGGCTCATGTTTGCCATCGAGTCCCTTGGCAAGCCGGTCGTGGCCGTGGTCAACGGCCCCGCCCTCGGAGGGGGGCTGGAACTGGCTCTTGCCTGTGACTTCATCCTGGCTGCGGCGTCGGCGACCTTTGGCTTCCCCGATGTAACCCTCGGTATCATTCCCGGTTTCGGCGGCACCCAGCGCCTGCCGCGCCTGGTTGGCAAGTCGCGGGCCAAGGAGCTGATCATGTCAGGGGAACTGATCGATGCTGCCGAGGCGCTCAGCATCGGTCTGGTCAACCGGGTTCATCAGGATGACCAGCTGCTGTCCGAGGCGTGTGCCGTGCTGCAAAAGATCTGCAGTCGCGGACTCCTGTCGCTGCGGATGGCCAAAGAGGTCATTGATGCCGGTGTCGACATGGACCTGCGCAACGCCTGCCTCATGGAGCGTGATGCCTTTGCCCTCTGCTTTACGACCGGAGATCAGAAAGAGGGGATGGGCGCCTTTCTTGAGAAGCGGCAGCCACGGTTTCAGGGGCGATAGTCGCGAGGGGGGGGGGCGA
>JAJZTK010000255.1 GCA_021849045.1 Deltaproteobacteria bacterium
CGGGCGTTTGGGTACGTGTAATTGGCACTGACGAAAAACACCCGCTCCGGAGGCGGATCAACGCCGATGAATTGACCACCGGATCCTAACTTTTCCAGCACGTGCAAGCCAAGCCGCCCGGTACCGCATCCGATATCCAGCACCGTATCCCCTGCCCCTACGCCCAGCTTTTCCACGAGTAACCGCCCATTGGCAAACTGGGAATCGCTCACCTCATCATACGTCTTTGCAAGCCTTTTGGAATCGAGATTGAGTTGGACCATTGTATCCTCCGTTGTTAAGTATTTTTACGGTCATCTTCAGGCTAATCAAGCTCTGCGCCGGCCAGGACGGGCTGGCCGGCAACCGGAAGTTCCGCCTCAGGGGCCCTGATCCGCTGGACGACGACAAGCCCGACACATCCCAGAAACGCCCCGGCAATGAAGGGGATTCGGTAGTCGATCATCCAGAGCACCCCTCCCACCAGTGGCAGGACCACTGCGGCGATGTGGTTGATGGTGAAGCCGACCGCCATGTTCGGAGCGATATCCTGTGGATCGGCCACCTTCTGAAAATAGGTGTTGATGGCAACTGCGAAGTTGAAGAGGATGAAGTCGAGGATGTACATGCCAGCCGCCACCCACCGGGAACTGGTAAAGGCGTAGGTCAGGAACACGCAGATGATGCCGCCGTATTCCAGGGTGAGGATGCGCCGCTCACCGAAAAAGATGATGGCCCGACCTATCATCGGGTTCAGAAAAAAGTTGATGGCATTATTCACGATGAACAGAAGGGTCATCTCCCGGACCGAGAAGTGGAAGACCTTCACCAGAAGGAACATGGCAAAGGCGATGTAGATCTGACGCCGGGCACCGGAAAGAAAGGTCAGGAGGTAGTACAGGCTGTAGCGGCGCTGCAGCTGCATCCGCAGGCGCTGCGGCCTGATCCCTGCGTGGGTCGGGTCCTGGCAGAGCGACCAGATCCCCAAGACCGCAACCATCCCACCGATCGACAGGTACATCCCGCGATAGCCGAGACTTCCACCCAACAGCCAGATCAGTGCGCCGGCAACTATGCTGGAGAGGGCAGCCAGACTGCGGATCCGGCCGTAGACCATGGGGGCAGTGGCAGTAGTGAAGTACTGGAGTGTGAGGGAGTTGTTGGTGGTCTCGAAATAATGAAACCCGAAACTCATCAGGACGGTGGTCAGTATCAGCCCGGTCTGGCTCGGGAAGAGACCTGTCAGGGCGACGCCGCAGCCGAGGCAGATGATGGAGAGGGCGGCCAGACGGTGCTCGCGGACAACGAGCAGGGCAAATACCACCAAGAGCGACAGGAAGCCCGGCACCTCCCTGAGCGACTGGATGATCCCGACCTCTCCCCCATCCAGCCTCAGCACCTCAACCGCAAAGTTGTTGAACAGTATCGACCATCCCTGGAGCCCCAAGGTCGAGGCGACCGTCAGGACCAGGAGGAAGCGGAGCATGGGCCGCTGCTCGGAGCGGATCATGCTCCTCCTCCCGATGTTGTCTCCACGCCGTCTGGAGCAGCCTGTCTATCGGTAATCGCTATCATATGAGCGGTGATCAACCTAAACGCCTTGATCCTCTCCTTTCGAAAGTAGTGCCGGAGCATCCACCGGCTACGCTGCCACAGCTGCCACCGCTTCTGACTCCGCTGCACCGGCGGCAGCCAGACTCTTCTGGGCAATGACCGCCGCGCCCAGGGCACCGGCGTAGATGGTATCCAGCTTCACCGTGCTGATCTCATGACCGAGGATGTCTTCCAAGGCCTTTTTCATGCCGGAGTTGTTCGATACCCCGCCGGTAAAGACCAGGTCGGCCTCAAGACCGATCCGGTTGAACAGGTTGCGCACCCGGCGGGCCGTGGCGATGTGGATACCGGCCGCGATGTTTGCCCGCGTATCACCCTTGGCCTTGAGGGAGATGACTTCCGACTCGGCGAAGACCACGCATTGGCTGCTGATGTCCGACGGCTTGGTCGCTTTCAGCGCCTCCCCTCCCAACTCCTCGGTGGTCAGGTCCAGCAGCTGGGCTGCCTTTTCCAGGAACCGTCCGGTGCCGGCGGCGCACTTGTCGTTCATGATGAACTCCACCACTTTGCCATTCCGCGGGTCCACCCGGATCGCCTTGGAGTCCTGCCCGCCGATGTCCACGATCGAGCGGACGTTGGCGTTCAGGACGTGGGCGCCCATGGCATGGCAGGATATCTCGGTAACGATCCTGAGCGGGGTCTCGCCGAACTCCAGCGCCACCCGGCCATAGCCGGTTCCGACGACATACTCGATGTCGGATTTCTGCAGCCAGGCCTGTTTCAAGAGCTTCGAGAACAGCTTGTCGGCGGTTTCCTGGGTATAGACCCCGGACGGAGTGATGGCAGTGTAGAGATTGCCGTCGGCCAGCAGTACCGCCTTGCCAGTTCTCGAACCGATGTCTATACCGATGACCCGGTCGCTGCTGATGAGGGGAACCTGCTTGCTATCGATTACGTCCTGAATTTTCATTAAAAACTCCTCCTTTATTGTTATGCTGCCTAGGAAAGCATCTCCACGAATGCCTTCACCCTGGTCAAAACCTGGCCGCTGGGTGCCCCGGTCTGGAACGACCCCTCCAGGTTGATGCTGGGGATTCCTTTCTGGTGGAAGTACTCCCGCCACATCTCCCGGTCCACGCTGGCAAAGGAGCAGCCGATGTAACCGTACAGTATCAGCCCCTTCGCGCTGACCTTATCGATCTCGGTCTCGATCACGTTTCTGGCATAGACGCCGGCCCCGGCTATGGAGTTCGAATAGACAAAGTGGGCCAGCGCTTCCACCGGCGGCACATCCTCACGGTAATTTTTGAAAGGTCCGGAGCGCAGGCCCAGCAAAGCACCGCCTGCCTGATCGATCGCCTCGTAGATGCCGAACTCCTGTCCGGTCCCCCCGGCCCAGACCAGCGGGATGACCTGATTCAGTTCGTCGTTATTCACCGGTCGGCGTTCCAGTTCATCCAGCAGCAGGTCCAGCGCAGCTTCATATTCGTCCGGCTTGCCGAAATAGTTGTTCAGTCCGATGTTGAG
>JAJZTK010000094.1 GCA_021849045.1 Deltaproteobacteria bacterium
TTCCGATCTACATACGGCCGATACTCAAGCTGTTGCGCGGGTTGCAGGACTGTCAGGCGCCCTCGGATATTGTCATTGAAAAGCCTGATTTCAGGTTGGAACTGCTCAGTACTAATGATCACGTGCCGGCGTGAGAAGTTGAGGCCGGGTTTGCAGTACCCATCACAAGGAGGATTTCTATGAAGGAAGTATTGGAGATGCTGGCTGTTGTTCCCTGCTTTGGAAGCCTGGCAACCGTAGATGGAGGGAAGCCGAGGGTAAGGCCGTTTGCATTCATGTTTGAAGAGAACGGCAGGTTCTACTTTTGTACTGCCAGCGACAAAAAGGTTTACCAACAGTTGGTCGCCTGCCCGTTCATCGAATTTACCCGAACCAGCGAAGACATGCGGTGGCTGAGGATCGGCGGTGAGATCAGATTCGACGAGGATATTCGGCATAAGGAGAAATGTTTCGAACGGTATCCCATGCTGAAGGATATCTATCAGACGCCGGATAACCCGTTGTTCAAGGTGTTCTGTCTGGAGCACGGCACTGCAACGATCGACAGCATGACGCCCAATCCGCAGAAGGTCGTCACATTCTAGGGGTGTGAATCATGGCAACTGCCGGTAACAAAAAGGGAATCGCGATTATCTGCAACCTCGACACACGGGGAGAGGATATCGTCTTTGTCCGCGAGCTGATCAGGGGGCGTGGTCATGATGCCATCCTGCTGGATTTCAGCATGGAAGAACCGCCGCCGGTACCGGGCGATATCAGGTGCGAAGAGGTGGCCCTGCGGGGCGGGCTGCCGATCGAAACCGTGCGCGAGTATTACCGCAGCGACCGGGAAGCGGCGACCAACAACCAGATCAAAGGCGCGGCAACGATCGTTGCCGATCTCATCAAGGAGGGGAGGGTGCACGGGGTGATCGGTATCGGCGGAGCCACCTCCAGCCTCGTGTCAACCGGCGTCATGCAGCAGCTGCCGTTCGGCATGCCCAAGCTTATGGCTACGCCCATGGCGTCCAATCCACGCTATACCGAAAAATGTGTCGGCACCAGCGACATCACCATGCACAACACCGTGCTCGACATCGTCAAGATGAACCCGCTGTTGAAGGCGCAGATCACCAATGCCGTGGGGGCCATCTGCGGCATGGTTGAAATGTCGCTGGGCACGGAATTCACCTTCGATCAACCGGTGATCGCCGTATCGTCGTTCGGTTTTTCCGAGATGGCGGCGCAGGCATCTCTGGCAATGCTGGAGGAGGCCGGTTTTACCCCCGTGGTCTGCCATGCCCAGGGCAAAGGCGACAGGGGGATGGAGGATATGATCCGCGACGGCATGTTCCAAGGAGTCCTCGATCTCTGTACCGGCGGCATCACCGAGCATCTGTTCGGCGGCAACCGCGATCCCGGGCCGGATCGCCTCATGGCGGCTGTGCGAAAGGGGATTCCGACGGTACTGGCTCCCTGTGGCCTCGACCTGCTGAGCTACGGCGGCCGGACCGACAAACTGGAGCAGACCAAGGGGCGTGCGCAGTATGTCCAGGACTCCTTTCGTACCCAGGTGCGCACCACGGCCGATGAACTGCGCCAGGCGGCAGATGTCATAGCCGAACGGCTCAACCAGTCCACTGGGCCGTTCACCTTTCTGATTCCGCTCAAGGGGTGGTCGTCGATCAACAAGCAGGGGCGCCCGCTGTACGACCCGGAGGCCGATGCCGCCTTTGTCTCCCGTTTGCGGGAAAAACTCGACAACAAGGATGCGATCAAGGAGGTGGACCTGCATCTCTACACCCCGGAGTTCGCCCGCGCAGCGGTGGATGAACTGGTGCGCCTGTTCGGGCTCGCTCATGCAGGCACTGGTTAAAAGGAACAGGGAAACATGATGTTACGTTCGTGAGCGGTAAACGGTAAAAACATTAAACCACTACGTGAGAGAAAGGGGTGCAACATGCTTAAAGACAAGGTGGCGCTGGTTACGGGGGGCGCAGAGGGGATTGGGCGGGCCATTGCATTGGTATACGGTCGTGAGGGGGCACGGGTGGTGGTGACCGACTGCAACGACCAGGGTGGTGCGGAAACCGCGGCAATGATCAAGCAGGCTGGTGGGCAGGCTATCTATCGTCATCTCGATGTGACCAGTCTGGAAAATCACGAGGAAGTGGTTGCTGCGGCGTGCCAGCAGTTCGGCCGTCTTGACATTGCCTGCAACAATGCCGGCATCAGTGGTGAGTTCCGGCTCACGGCAGACCATACCCCCCAGACTTGGCAGCAGGTGATAGATATCAACCTGACGGGCGTATTTTATGGCATTCGCTCTCAGATCAATGCCATGCTGAAAACCGGTGGTGGCTCCATAGTCAACATTTCTTCGATCTGCGGACAAATTGCTCTTGACGAGATCACACCTTACGTTGCTGCCAAGCACGGGGTTGTCGGGATGACCAAGAACGTAGCCGTTGAATACGGTACCAAGGGGATCCGGTGTAATTCGGTCGGTCCGGCGTTCATCAAAACCAAACTGGTCAATAATCTTCCCGAGGATGTGCGGAATAATCTCAGTGCGATGCACGCCTTGAATCGGGTCGGTGACCCGGAAGAGGTTGCCGAACTGGTGGCGTGGCTTAGTAGCGATAAGGCAAGCTTTATTACCGGCAGCTATTACGCGGCCGATGGCGGATATCTTGCCCGCTGATGAAGCCTCGGGCTGGCCTGGTCGACCAACAAGGAGAATACGTGATGGGTAATGTTGTCAAGGTGATCGGTGTCGGCATGGTCAAATTCGCCAAACCCGGCGCGCATGAACCGTACGAAATCATGGCCGGCAAGGCCGTTAAGGCTGCTCTCGCCGATGCCGGCATCTCTTACGGCGATATTCAGCAGGCCTTTGCCGGTTACGTGTTCGGCGACAGCGCCTGCGGGCAGGCGGCCCTGTATCGGGTAGGGATGTCGGGCATACCGATTGTAAACGTCAGCAACAATTGCTCGTCCGGATCGTCGGCCCTCATGCTCGCACGGCAGGCGGTCCTTTCGGGCGCAGTCGAATGCGCCTTGGCGGTTGGCTTCGAGGAGATGCGGCCCGGTGCCCTTGGGCCGGTCTGGGACGACCGAACATCGCCGCTGATGGATCTGGAGGATAAGCTGGAGGCCCTGCTGCCGGACGTGCTCCCGGCGACGAATGCGCTACGCCTGTTCGGGGCGGCAGCGGTTGCCTACATCGAGAAGACGGGGGCCAATCCGGACATCTTTGCCAAGGTGGCGGTTAAGACGCGCAAGCATGCTCTGAATAATCCCTATGCCTTGTTTGACAAACCACTGACAGTTGAAGAGGTTCTGCAGTCCCCGGTCATGTTCCCACCGTATCTGACCAGGCTTGAATGTTGTCCGCCTTCGTGTGGCGCCGCTGCGGCGATTGTCTGCAGCGAAGTCTTTGCCAAGAGGCACGGCCAGGCACGTGCCGTATCCATTCTCGCCCAGGCGATGGCGACCGATGGGGTGGCGAGCAGCCTGAATCCGATCGACCTGGTGGGTGCGGACATGTCGCGCAGAGCTGCACAGCAGGTATACGAACAGGCCGGCATCGGTCCGGGGGATTTCAGGGTGGTGGAACTGCATGACTGCTTTACCTCCAACGAGGTCATGACGTACGAGGCGCTCGGCTTGTGCGGCGAAGGCGAGGCGGAAGGCATGATAAACCGTGGCGACAACACCTATGGCGGGAAATACGTCGTCAATCCGTCCGGCGGACTTATGTCCAAGGGGCATCCTCTGGGAGCCACAGGTCTTGCCCAGTGCACTGAACTGGTATCACAACTGAGAGGTGAGGCCGGACAACGGCAGGTAGATGGCTCCCCCCGCCTTGCCCTCCAGCACAACCTGGGTCTGGGCGGGGCTTGTGTCGTAACTCTGTATGGACGTATGTAGTGCTGGAGAACAAAATTGTCTTTCAACCATTGCGGGATACGCTTCTAAGCTGAGTGGAATTGATGCAATCCCGAAGCCGCAGTTGGGGTTATCCGTAGAGCCTTAGGAACGGGACCTCGAAGGATGACTCCAACTGTCGTGTCCGGGTGTATTGGTGGCTTACTGCCTTTTTGTTGATACCCCCCCAAGAAATATCCTGTCTCGATCCGGGTAATCGGTTTCCAACCTCTATTCCGTCTGAAACCTCAATTTTTCCGCAACGACTCTATAATCCCCGGAACTTACTGGGGAACGCATGGGCCCTGAACGTTTCCCGTGTTGTTTGTGTATTATCGTAACATCGCACCTTGCAACTATCACTATTGGTAGCACATTCGTTCCCGCCCGATTTACTTTCTCTTGATAAGCAATAATTTCAATGGGTTTTAGTGTGTGTCACCCTCTGGTCACCAATCCTTGGAGCAATGCGCTCTTCAAGTGGAATTGAAATTTAACAATAAGATTAGTGAGATAAGCACTAAGGACTATCCGGTTGCCACTATTTGAGTTTAAACCAATGTTTCAAATCGTGACGTACAAATATATCAATATCGGTAAAATAAACTCTAATTTACTGAAAATAAAATAGAAATATATTTGGCACGATGTTAGCTTAGCGTCTAATGAAGGCGGTAGGTGCGTCGATTGCCGTGCTTGCTCCCGTTAGTTAGACAAGGAGACTGCCCGTGGTCGTTACTGGCGCTTCACGTTCTTTTCATAAGGCTCCCTCCGCCGTTCTCGAGCGGCTTCATACCGTGCGCGGCTTCGTCTTTGATATGGACGGTACGCTGGTACTGGGAGACCAACGCAATCATGGCTTCACCGCCCTGCCTGGTGCGATTGAACTGTTGCGGCTGCTTACCGGTCGCGGCATTCCCTTTGTACTGTTCACCAACGGCACCGTGCGTACTCCACAGCATTACGCCGACACGCTGCGCACGGCCGGATTCGACCTTCCCGACGGTTGCATGATGACGCCGGCCAGCAGCGCTGTTGCCCTTTTCCTCTGCCGCGGTTACCGGCGGGTTATGGCACTTGGCGGCGATGGACTGACGCGTCCGTTGCAGGAGGCGGGCATCGAGCTGGTGCCGCCCAAGGGGAGGCCACAGGTTGATGCGGTCCTGGCCGGGTGGCATCCGGAATTTACCATGGCGGAGCTGGAATCGGCATGCCATGCGGTATGGGGCGGTGCAGAAATGTTCAGCGCCTCCCAGACAAGGTTCTTCGCAACTGCGAACGGCAAGGCATTGGCCCCCTCGCGTGTCATGTCGGCGATGGTCAAGGATATGACCGGCTGTCGCGTGATAACCGTCGGGAAACCCTCTCTGGATGCCCTGCGCTGTGCCGGCCGCCGCTTGGGCGTACGGCTGAAGGATCTGGCTGTAGTCGGAGACGATCCGGAGATGGAGGTCCCGATGGCGCACCGTGGAGGCTCGCTCGCGATTGCGGTCAGTTCAGGTCTTGGGACAAGAGACGCGTATGCGCACCTGCCGGAGAAGCGCAGGCCCCATTTGTGCCTGCGGGGAGTGGACGAGCTCTTGAGACTGTGCGAAGACCCGGCAGGATGCCGGAAGTAATTATGAGGGCTATTCCCGGGAAAGGAGGGAATGTTTTCTTGCGATGGTTGATGGCGAACATGTACGGGCCAGCAGTAATAACCGAGCCAGGAGGGATTATGGGTAAACAGTATCAGAGAAAGAAACTTGTCAGGGGGGTGCAACAGGGGTTGGTAACGGTTGCGGCGATGGCAGTCCTGGGGATTGGCGTCAGCGCCGATGCGTTCGAGATCCCGACGGACAACGAAGACGTCGTAATCCACTGGGACAACACCTTCAGATACACCCTGGCCCAGCGTCTCAAAGGGCAGGACAAGGACATTGCCGGCAGTGTCAACCACAATGACGGAGACCGCAACTTTGATGTGGGTCTCGTCTCCAGCCGACTGGACCTCCTCTCCGAGACTGATCTGGTCTACAAGAAGGATTACGGAATCCGACTGAGCGGGGCACTCTGGTACGATCCGATCTATAAAGATAAGAAGTACGAGAACAATTCCTTTTCGAATCATTTTGTCAACGGAGCACCGGCCGGCGGCTTGAACTCATACACGCGGCGCCGCTTTGCCGGGCCGGACGGAGAACTGCTGGATGCCTTTGCCTTTGCCAAGGTCAATTTCGGCGACGTACCGGTCAACATCCGGGCGGGCCGGCACACGATCTACTGGGGTGAAGCGTTTTTCCCGGGCGCCGGTAACAACGGCATCTCCTACGGACAGTCACCGATCGACATGGCCAAGGCGCTGGCCATGCCGGGGGTTGAGCTGAAGGAGATCTTCCGGCCGTTGAATCAGGTATCGGTCCAGGTCCAGCCGACCAACGAGATCACCATTGCCGGCCAGTACTACCTGGAATGGGAGTCGAACATCTTTCCCGAGACCGGCAGTTACCTGGGGATGGTCGATGGCCTCATGAACAGCGGCGAAGGCTACTATTTCCCCTGGGGGCCTACGTCTGCTGCCGGGCCGGGGATGGTGGCATTCAACACCGGGGACCACCGGCCAAGCGATGCGCGCGACTGGGGGATCAAGGTAGCGTACAGTCCCGAGTGGCTGAACGGGACCCTGGGGTTCCACTATCGCAACTTCTCCGACAAGATGCCGCAGGTGCTGTCGTCCAGCTTTCTGACCGGAGCAAACCCTCCTCTGCCGACCAATTATTATCATGATTATAAATCCAACATCAGTCTGTACGGGATCAGCTTTGCCAAGCAGATCCTGGGGGTCAGCGTCGGTTCGGAGTTCTCCTATCGGCGGAACATGCCGCTGACCAGCCAGTGGTTTGCCCCGGCCGGTGCCCGCGGCGACACCATGCACGCGGTGCTGAACTTTCTGACCCTGTTGCCCAAGACCCCGCTGTTCGACACCGGTTCCGCCATCCTGGAGTTTGCCTATGGCCGCTGGAACCGGGTCAGTGAAAATGCCCGCTACTTCACCGGCAACACCGGGAGTAACGCCGTGGGGGCACCCACCAACCTGGGGGTCGGTCACGCCACCCGCGACAACTCCGTGGTAACGGTCAACCTGGTGCCGGAATGGAAACAGGTCCTGCCGGGGGTGGATCTGGCCATGCCGCTCAACTTCAGCGTCGGGATGCACGGCAACGCCGCCACCCTCACCGGCGGCACCGAGGGAACCGGCAGTTACAGCGCAGGGCTCTCGTTCGACGTATTCGCCAAATACAAGATCGATCTGACCTATGCCAGCTTCTTCGGCAAGGTCCGTCCGGATGCGGGCGGCCAGATTGCGCCGCCCGGTTTTGAAGGGCAAGGACAGGGTGCGTCGGATGCGATTGCCCTGCTCAGGGACCGGGACCTGTTGTCCCTGACGTTGAAAGCCACATTCTAACCAAAGGAGGAACGATATGTTGATACGGAACAGTTTGCTGGCAGGGTGTCTGACCCTGGCCAGCGCAGGACTGGCTTTCGGGGCGGTATCCGCGGACAAGGCGGCCCAGCTCGGCAAGAACCTGACCCTGGTCGGGGCCGAAAAGGCCGGTAACAAGGAAGGGACCATTCCCGAGTACACCGGCGGGCTCAGCAAATCGCCGGCCAACTACACCAAGAAGGGGTGGCGGCCCGATCCGTTCGCCGGCGAGAAGCCGCAGTTCGCCATCAGTGCCAGGAACATGGCCCAGTACTCGGACAAGCTCTCCGAAGGGGTCAAGGCGATGCTGAAGAAGTACCCGACCTTCCGGCTGGACGTCTACAAGACCCACCGGACCGCCGCCTTCCCCAAGTACGTGACCGACAACACCGTGAAGGCAGCAACCACGGCCAAGACCAGCAACGGCGGCTTGTCCTTTACCGGCGCCCATGGCGGGTTCCCGTTCCCCATTCCGAACGACGGCTTCGAGGCGATGTGGAACCATCTGCTGCACTATAACGGCCTGACCTATGAAGAACGGTACCGGTCCTACACTGTCGATTCCACTGGCCGGCCGACTCTGCAGACCGAGGGAAATGTTACTCAGGAGTATTTTTATTATGACCCTGCCAAGCCGGATGCCAAAGACTACTACGCTCTCAAGGTCTATTTCGTGGGGCCTGCCCGTCGTGTTGGCGAATCGTTTCTTCTGATTGATCCGCTTGACTCGTACAACGAGAAGCGGAAAGCCTGGCAGTATCTGCCCGGTCAGCGCCGGACTAAGCTGGCGCCGGAGCTTTCCTTCGACACTCCCAGTTCGATTTACTCCGGCCAGACGACCTGGGATGACCTGTTCCTTTTCAGCGGCTCCATGGAGCGTTACAACTTCAAGATCGTCGGCAAGAAGGAGATGTACATCCCGTACAACGAATACAAGATGATCTACTGGACCAATCACGAGAAAGATCTGTTGAAAGCGAACCATCTCAACCCCGACCTGGTTCGTTGGGAACTGCACCGGGTCTGGGTGGTGGAAGGGACCCTGAAGCCGGGCAAACGGCACCTTTACGCCAAGCGTACCTTTTACCTCGATGAGGACAGCTGGGCCGCCGCCTTGAGTGACGAGTACGACGGCCGCGGTCAGTTGTACCGAGTGGGGATGAACTACCTGGTTCAGCAGTACGATGTGCCGTGCCTGTTCCCGGACAGTTTTTCCATCACCGATCTGGTTACCAACTCCTACGCCATCAACGCCCTGCCGGCACCGGGCCAGAAAGGAATTCTCTACCCCGGCCATGCCTTCCCGTCCAAGGACTGGACCGCCGATTCACTGGCTGGCCAAGGCGTTCGCTGATTGTTGAGGCTCTTGCGAAAGTCCCAAATAGTTCCCTCCCCCCTGGCGGGGGAGGGTTAGGGAGAGGGGGAGGCTGCCATGAAATCAGCAGGCTCCCCCCCAGCCCCTTTAGGCCCCTTGGGCCCGGGGGGGAGCAATTAGTGCGTCGAAACCACGGGCGTAGGAAGCGACGCCGGGAGAAGATATGAAATCGAGAACGAAAACCATAGTGCTGTTGACAGCCGTCATGTTGGCCGCCTCCGTTGTCTTGGGCGCCAGGTTCCCGGGTCTGTTGGAGGCGCAGGCCAAGCCGGCTGACCAGAAGAACGAGAAAGCCGGCGCCGAGGCGCTCTTCCAGGATGTTCTCGATACCCCCGCGCTCAAGAGCAGGCATGCCGATAAGACGCTCCTCACCAGCGTCACGCTGGCCGGAACCAGGGTGGTGGGGGTTGGCCAGCACGGCCATATCGTCTACTCGGATGACCGGGGCAAGAACTGGACCCAGGCAACGGTGCCGGTCAGCTCCGACCTGCTGGCCGTGCATTTCCCGTCCCCGCAAAAGGGGTGGGCGGTCGGCCACGACGGGGTGGTGCTGCACTCGAGCGATGGCGGGGCCAACTGGGTCAAGCAGTTCGACGGCCGGGCCGCGGCCCAGGTCCTGGCAACCCATTACATGGGCACCAACAGCTGCGGCACCTGCCACGACCCGATGAACAGTCCGGTGAGCAAACCCGGCGGGCAGCAGACCGCGGAGATGATGGCGGAAATCAAGAAATTCGTCGATCAGGGGCCGGACAAGCCGTTCCTGGACGTCTGGTTTGAAAGCGACACCACCGGCTTCATCGTTGGCGCCTTCAACCTGATCTTCCGTACGGTTGACGGCGGCAAGAGCTGGACCCCCTGGTACGACCGGATCGACAACCCGAAGCATTTCCACCTCTACGCCATCCGCCCGGTCGGCTCTGATCTGTTCATCACTGCCGAGCAGGGAACGGTGTTCAAGCTGGATCAGGCAAAGAAGCGGTTCACGGCGCTCAAGACCTCCTATAGCGGCACCTTTTTCGGCATTACCGGCAAACCCGGGGCGCTGATCGCCTTTGGCATGCGGGGCAATGCCTTCAAAAGCAGGGATGGCGGCGCCAACTGGCAGAAGGTTGAAACCGGGGTCCCGGTCGGCCTGATGGGGGGGACCGTGACCGGGGACGGCAAGATCGTCCTGGTGAGCCAGGGTGGGCATGTCCTGGTGAGTAGCGACGACGGCAGCAGCTTCGGCCAGGTGAAGATCGACCGGCCGACCCCGGCCGCCGGGGTGGCCGCCATTGACGGCAACACCCTGGCCCTGGTCGGTCAGCGGGGCGTGAAGGTGCAGGCGATCAGGTAGGGGCAGACCTCTGTGTCTGCCCAAAACAGAGGGCGCACGGGCGCACACGGGGGTGCGCCCCTACAGGTTTAATTCAGGGAGAACTGACATGGCAGTGGGAATGGGAAAAACAGAGGACATGCCGGTCGTCAAGGAGCTGAAGGATTTCGACCAGAAATCCGGCAACTGGCTTGAAAGGCTGATCTTCAACAACCGGCTGGTGGTGATGATCGCCTGCGTGCTCGTCACCCTTTTGCTTGCCTTTCAGACAACCAGGATTGTCTTCAACGCGAGCTTCGAGAAGATGCTCCCCCAGAGCCACCCCTACATCAAGAACTACCTGGCCAACAAGCAGGACCTGCCCGGCCTGGGCAACTCGATCCGGGTGGTGGTGGAGAATACGCAAGGGGACATCTTCGATCCCCAGTACCTGGATATCCTGAGACAGATCAACGACGATCTGGTGCTCACCCCCGGGGTGGACCGGGCCTGGGTGAAGTCCATCTGGACCCCGGCCGTCCGCTGGAACGAGGTCACCGAAGAGGGGTTCCAGGGTGGGCCGGTCATGCCGGACAACTTCGACGGCTCGGAAGAGAAGGTCTCCAAGCTCAAGCAGAACATCAACCGTTCCGGCATCGTCGGGAGCCTTTTGGCCACCAACTACAAGTCGGCCATGGTCTTTGTGCCGCTCCTGGACAAGGACCCGGCCACGGGAAAACGGCTTGACTACAACCTCTTCTCCAAGCAGATCGAGGAGAGCATCCGCAAGAAGTACGAAGCAGCCGGCGGGGCCAATGGCAAGCAGGGGGGCAAGATCAGGATCCACATTGTCGGCTTTGCCAAGCTGGTGGGTGACCTGATCGACGGGCTGATGCAGGTGATGACCTATTTCGGCATTGCCGCCCTGATCGCCGCCATCGTCATCTTTATCTACACCCGCTGCATCCGGAGCACCGTCCTGGTCATCATCTGCTCCGTGGTGGCGGTCATCTGGCAGCTGGGGATCGTGGCAAGCTTAGGCTTCGAGCTGGACCCCTACTCCATCCTGGTCCCGTTTCTGGTCTTTGCCATCGGCGTCTCCCACGGCGTGCAGAAGATGAACGGCATCATGCAGGACGTCGGCCGCGGCACCCATAAACTGGTTGCGGCCCGCTACACCTTCCGCCGCCTCTTCCTGGCCGGGTTGACGGCACTCATGGCCGATGCGGTCGGCTTTGCCGTCCTGATGATGATCGATATCCCGGTGATCAAGGACCTGGCGCTTACCGCCAGTATCGGCGTGGCCGGCCTGGTCATCACCAACCTCCTCCTGTTGCCGGTCTTTCTCTCCTACACCGGGGTCAGCCTCACGGCGGCCAGTCGCTCTTTGCAAGAGGAAAGCGAAGAGACCACCGGCAAGGGGATCGGCGCGCTGTGGAGCCTTCTGGACCACTTCACCCAGCGGCGCTGGGCGACCCGGGCCGTGGCAGTCGCCGCCGTCCTGGCCGTGGCCGGCTTCGTCGTCAGTCTCAACCTGAAGATCGGCGACCTGGACCCCGGCGCCCCGGAACTCAGGCCCAACTCCCGCTACAACAGGGACAACAGCTACATCACCAGCAACTATTCACTCTCCAGCGACCAGTTCGCCGTCATCCTCAAGACCCCCATCGAGGGGGCCATCAAGTACGCCCCGCTCGTCGAGGCCGACCGGCTCGCCCTGGCGTTGCAGCAGGTACCGGGAGTGCAGACCACCGTTACCATGTCCGATGCCATCCGGATGATCACCGCCGGCACCTACGACGGCAACCCCAAGTGGTACACCCTCAACCGGAGCCAGGAGGTCCTCAACTACAGCGGCCAGCAGTCCTGCTTCGACAACCCGGACCTGATCAACAGCACCATCTCGGTCACCCCGATCATCGCCTATCTCTCCGACCACAAGGCCGAGACCCTGACCCAGGTACTCACCGTGGCCGAGGAGTTCGTCAAAAAGCACAGCACCAGGGATCGGCAGTTCCTGTTGGCGGCCGGCAGTTCCGGGATCGAGGCAGCCACCAACATCGTGGTCAAGCAGGCCAACCGCACCATGCTGCTCTACGTCTACGGCGCGGTCATCGTGCTCTGCTTCATCACCTTCCGGAGCTGGCGGGCCGTGCTGGTGGCGGTCCTGCCCCTTGCCCTCACCTCGATCCTCTGCGAGGCGCTGATGGTGGCTTTAGGTATCGGCGTCAAGGTCGCCACCCTGCCGGTCATCGCGCTCGGGGTCGGGATCGGCATCGACTATGCGCTCTATCTCCTGAGCATGCAGCTCAAATACCAGCGGGAAGGACTCCCCCTTGGCGAGGCGTACCAGAAGGCGGTGCAGTTCACCGGCAAGGTCGTTGGCCTGGTGGGGATCACCCTGGCCGGCGGGGTCATCACCTGGTCCCTGTCGCCGATCAAGTTCCAGGCCGACATGGGGATACTCTTAACCTTCATGTTCCTCTGGAACATGATCGGAGCGCTTATCCTCATCCCGGCCCTCTCACACTTTTTTCTCAGGAATGTCCATGACGAGGTGGTGGTGACTGAGGTGCAGACGGTGCCATCTCCGATTGAGTGCCGTGTCGTCCAACTGCCCGAATAGACAAAAACGCTATATTACTGATAAATACAAACCCACGCCGAACATGCGGCGACAAAGGAGGAATGAACATGATCAAGGTCAGCGTGCTCTATCCACATGGTGCAGGAAGCAGATTCGATATGGAGTATTACTGCACCAGCCATATGCCGATGGTTCGGGAAAAGCTCGGAGCGGCATGCAAAGGTGTCGCTGTCGAACAGGGGCTGGGAGGTGGAGAACCGGGATCACCGGCGCCCTACGTTGCCATGGGGCACCTGTTGTTTGATTCGGTGGAGGCTTTCCAGGCCGCCTTTGGTCCCCACGCGGAAACGTTCATGGGAGATATTCCCAACTACACGGACATTCAACCGGTTATTCAGATCAGCAGCGTGAAACTGTAGTAGGGGCAGACCCATGTGTCTGCCCAAAACCGGGGTGCACACGCGGGTGCGCCCCTACAGGGGGGATCAGATGAAAATAGACCTGTCTGGCAAGGTAGCATATGTATCGGGGGGCGCTGCCGGGATCGGAGCCGCCATCGCGCAGATATTTGCGGAGCAGGGTGCAAGTGTTGCCATCGGCGATGTGCAGGCGGAGCGGGGCGAGGCGACCGCAGCACTGATTCGCGAACGCGGCGGCAAAGCGATGTTTATCCGCCATGACGCCGCCGAGGAAGCGCAGTGGATCGCCACGCTGGCACGGACCATCGAGGAGTTAGACGGCCTGGATATTCTCGTCAACAACGCCGCCATCGAGCAAACCTGCATGATCGCCGATGTCGAGCTTGCTGATGTCCAGAAGCTTATTGGCATCAATGTCACGGGGATGATTCTCGGGCACAAGCACGCCATCAGGGCCATGCGCCCGGGCGGGGCAGCCGGAAAGGGTGGGAGTATTATCAATCTGTCATCAGTTTCGGGCTTGATCGGTACCCCGGGGCTGGGAGTCTATACCGCCTCTAAAGGTGCCGTGCGACTGTTCAGCAAGTCGGCGGCGGTGGAATGCGGGCGCCTCGGTTATGGCATCAGGGTAAATTCCATCTATCCAGGGCTGGTTGATACCGACATGGGCACTAAGCTGGTGGATGATTTTGTACAACTCGGCGTGTTTCCGGATCGAGATACGGCACAACAGCAGATGTTGGCAGGCTATCCCCTCGGTCGTACCGGTATACCGGTCGACATCGCCAATGCCGCCCTTTTTCTTGCATCTGATCTGTCGAGCTGGGTGACCGGTACGGAGATCGTTGTTGATGGCGGTATGACCGCCTGTTAATCATGTTCAGACCAAGCACGTGAGGACTATTACAAAAAGGTAGCGTAACACTTATCTTGTGTCCAAGTTACCGGGTGCGCTATATTAAATAACTACGCGTTTTGATCCGGAACTTAGCAAGAGGAGACCTGTCAATGCACAAATTCAATGACACTGACCGTGAAAAGAAGAGTGGCAGAATCAGGCTGCCGGATAATCCCGGCAATCTGTCCAATGAAGCCCTGTCTCAGCTGGAACAAGTTGTCAAATCAGCCGTAAACGATGGCTACGTATCATGCCCAGCCGGTTGGAAGGTTGCCAAGGATTCCGGTGTTTCCCGTCTCGATGTCGGGGCCATGATCGATAAGCTCGGTATCCGCGTTACGGACTGCCAACTTGGCTGCTTCTCAGTGAAAAAGACCCCGTATACCGGTTCGGCCGCCGAACCGGTCAGTGAAGAGGTCGTCTGTCGCGTCGAGGCCCTCGGGGAAAATGGTGAGCTCACCTGTTCCAACGTCTTCGCCTTGGCCCGTGAACTGAACGTCAAACCCATGTCCGTCGCGGACGCGGCAAATGTCCGGGGCTACAAGATACGGCAGTGTCAGCTTGGTTGCTTCTAAGGAGTCTGTCGGACTTGACATGAATCAACAGTGAGACGTTACCTTGGTCCGTGTTTCGCAACTATAGTCTCAACTGCCTAATTCAGGACGATCTCTTAGTCTATGCCCAGTCGATTCATCTTTTTGTAGAGGGCGGTACGGTGAATCCCGAGCATACGGGCAGTGAGTGCCCGATTGCCACCAGCTGTCTGCAGGGCCGATTCGATGGCGGCGCGTTCGGCTCTGGCCAATTGTTCTTCCAATGTCCCCGAAATTCCCGTGCTCTGGCCTTTATGAAGTGACGGTGGCAGATGGTGCGGTTCAATAGTCATTCCTTGGGCCTTCCAGGCCATCTGGCGCATCAATCCCCGCAGTTCACGGACATTTCCCGGCCAGTCATGTGACATCAGGGCCTCGGTGGCACCTTCGGAGATCTTCAGCATGGGTAGCCGTTCATTACGGCATACCTCAGTCAGAAAGTGTCTGGCCAGGAGCGGGATATCTTCCGGTCTGGATCTCAGTGGTGGAATGTCGAGCGGGAACTCGTTGATACGATAATAGAGATCGCTCCGGAACTTGCCCGTGTTGACATTTGTACCCAAATCGCGGTTGGTTGCGGTAATCAGACGAAAGTCCACCGGAATCGGTGCCGTGCCGCCCAGGCGATCTATCTTGCGCTCTTCCAGTACGCGCAACAGTTTGGCCTGGCTTTCCAGGGGTAACTCCCCAACTTCGTCCAAAAACAGGGTGCCGCCACAGGCAAGTTCGAACTTCCCCGGTTTCCCTTTTCTCTTCGCACCGCTGAAGGCCCCTTCTTCATAGCCGAAAAGTTCCGACTCGATCAGGTCGCGGGGGATGGCACCACAGTTTATCGCCACAAAAGGCCCCTTTTTCCGACCCGAGGCCTCGTGCAGGGCTTGGGCGAAAAGTTCCTTGCCGGTGCCGCTTTCTCCCAGTATGAGCACCTTGGCCGAAGAGTCCGCGATGCGGCGAGCCTGTTCGATGATGCTGAGCATCACCTGGCTTTTTGTGAGGATATTCTCGAATGAGTAGCGCTCTCCGCGCATCTCGTTCAGCAGGGTTTCGTAGCGTTCCACCTGCCGTTCCATGGTGCGCACCCGGCCGGCCAGTTTTTCAACCTGATCCGTGCTCTGGAAGATGATTCTGCCGACGGCGCCAATTACCTCCCTGTCCCGCCTGATGGGGAGGTTTACCGTAATTTTTGTCTTGCCTTGCAGGTCAACGACCTGGGCACGATCAGCCACGCCGGTTCGGGCCACCTCCGACAAGCGGCTGGCCGGGGCCAGGTCCGAAAGGGCGAGCCCGGCCCCGCCTCCCGGTTCAAGGCCGAACCAGCGTTCATTTGACGGGCTGAGCAGCGTAATCTTCCCTTTTGTATCAACGACCGTCAGCCCTTCAGAGGGACTGTCGAGCATCATCCGCACCATCTCCTCATTCATGGGACAGTCGCCGTAGGGACCAAGGATCAGATCCGCTGCCCGGACACGCCTGACCACAAGCACCTCGGTTCTTGGTTGGCCTTCGGTCTGTACGAACCAGTCTTTACCCCAAAATCTCCACTCCCCAGGCTTCAAACCTTGAAGTTCATCGGGAAGAAGCCCTCCCTCCTTGATCTCCAGATGCGTCGACTCAAAAAACTCGTGGTTCAAAGCGGTAACGCGGCCTGTTTCGTCCAGAAATACGATGCCGCAGCGGCAATAGGTGGCTTTACGGATGAGGGCTGTCTTGTTGTGTGTATCCATTGGTCAACATGTCTCCTTTGGGGAACGCCTTGCTGTAGTGCCCTGTTCATGGCCATGCGGAGTATTGTTGTATACTAGCGTCTACACTGAAAAGTGTATAGCAAATTGTGTCCTGTTTGTATACAGCAAAAACTCATTGAAAAAACGGATAGTTATTAACTTGTTTTATCATTTAATAAACTTGGCACAAACAATGAAATATAAAAACGTTATACGTGGTGGCGGATTGCTTGTCACGCCGGATCGGATTTACGCAGTTGGCTGCGGGGAATCATTAATCGAAAACCCACTAAGGACA
>JAJZTK010000095.1 GCA_021849045.1 Deltaproteobacteria bacterium
AGGGCCGCGGAAGACGCCCGGCGTCAGCTCTTCGAACTGGTCGCGCCGCGCCTGGATGCGAAGCCTGAAGAGCTGGAGACCGAAGACGGGGTGATCTATGTCCGGTCGAACCCGGAACGGCGCCTCCACTGGAAGGCGATGGGGTACGAGCGGACCATCATGGGGTACGGGCGGTTCGACCCGGATTTCACCCTGGCCAACTGCATGACCACCTTTGTGGAGGTGGAGGTGGACACGGCTACCGGCAAGGTGGATCTGATCCGGGTGGTGAATGCCACCGATGTGGGGCAGATCATCGACCCGCCCGGCCTGGAAGGACAGCTGAACGGCTGCCTCGGCTCCTCCGGCATCGACAGCGCCCTGTTCGAGGAAACAATACTCGACCGCACCACGGGCCATATCCTCAATGCCAACATGATCGACTACAAGTGGCGCACCTTTGCCGAGCTCCCGGTCATCGACAACGTGGTCCTGGAGACCCCGGTTGCCAGCCACCGGTTCAAGGCGATCGGCGTGGGTGAGGTGGCCACGTCACCCGGCCCCATGGCGATCCTGATGGCGGTCTCCAACGCCCTCGGCGTCTGGCTGAACGAATATCCGGTCACCCCGGAGAGGGTCCTGGCCGCCCTTGGCAAGGTGTCGGCCGGTGGAGGTGCCCGATGAGACCGTTCGTCCATCTCAATGTCCGGAGTGTCGAAGAGGCGGTGGCGGCACTGGTGTCGTACAACGGCAGAGCCCGGCTCAATGCGGGGGGGACCGATCTCTTCGGCCTCTTGAAGGACGAGTTCCTGCCGGAATATCCCGAGGCGATCGTCAATATCAAGAGTGTGTCCGGACTCGATCAGATCAGGGAGGACCAGGGGATGCTCCGGATCGGCGCCCTGGCAAGGCTGGCCGACCTGGCGAATTCTCCCCTGCTTAAGGAACGGTACGGAGCGCTTGCCGAGGCGGTCCATAGCGTGGCTTCCCCCCAGCTCCGCAACGTCGCCACCATCGGAGGCAACCTCTGCCAGGATGTGCGCTGCTGCTATTACCGCTATCCCCGCCACCTGGGCGGTCCCATCAACTGCGCCCGCAAGGGGAACGGTCCCTGTCTTGCCGTGAAAGGCGACAACCGTCAGCACGCCATCATGGAGGGGCGGCGCTGTTTCGCCGTCTGCCCCTCGGATACCGCCGTGGCCCTGGCCCTTTACGATGCCAAGCTGGTAGTGGTCGGGCCGGCCGGTGAGCGGCGGATAGGGATCAGGGAGTTCTACTCCCCCCTGGGTAACGCCCTGGACAGAAATGAACTGGTCAGGGAGATCGAGATCCCGGCAGGTACCGGTCCGTGCCGGCAGACCTTTCACAAGTTCACCCTCAGAAAGCCGATCGATTTCGCCATTGTCAGTGTCGCAACAGCTGTCAGTATCAGTGACGGCGTCTGCAGCGACGCTCGAATAGCCGTGGGCGCCGTGGCTCCGGGCGTCCACCGGGCAATAGCGGCCGAGGTGTTCCTGCGGGGTCGTCCCCTGAACGAAGATTCGGCTGCGCAGGCGGGCGAACTGGCAGTAACGGGCGCCCGGCCGCTGAGTCGTAACGGATACAAGGTCGAGATCGCCAGGACCTTGGTTGCCAGGGCCCTCCTGGGCGGGTCCGGAGATGGCATGCTGGTTGAGGAGGTCGGGGCATCGCAAGCGGGGAGGTCGGGGTGCGACATCCACGGCCACGGTGGGCATGGGGCGGGCTAGCTATCCGAGAGGGTCCCGACATCGAATAGCACAAAAAACAAACGAGTAGCAGGGATACAACCGGTGCGCTTGCAAGGGCTACCCACTTAAAGGAGGCGTGATATGAAACGGAGTATGGTCGTTATCAGTATGGTTGCCGTCATGGCGACCGCCACTGTTGCACTGGCTGACATCACGATTGGAGTGAACCTCTCTTCCACAGGCCCGGCGGCGTCTCTCGGCATGGCGGAAAAGAATGCCGTCACCCTCGGTCCATCGGTCATTGCCGGACAGAAGGTCCGCTACGTGGTCTATGATGACGCCACCGACACCACCGCCGCCGTGCAGAACGTGAAACGCCTGATCTCGGAGGAAAAGGCCGATTTTTTGATCGGGCCAACCACTTCACCGGCCGGCCTAGCGGTTGTTTCAGTAGCAGCTGAAGCCAAGACCTCCATGATCCAGCTTGCACCCAGTCCCGCCCCTATTGCCGCCGGTGATGAAAAGCGCAAGTGGATTTTCTACGGTCCGCCGACCGCTGATATCTATGCTGCCGCCCTGATCAGACACATGGTCAGGAAAGGGGTCAAAACAGTTTCGGTAATCTCCGTGGATGATGCCTACGGTGAGAGTTGTGTTGCGGCATACAAGAAGCTCGCAGATCAAAAGGGGATCAAGACCCTGACGGTCGAGAAATACAAGAGAACCGACACCAGTGCCACCGGTCAGGTATTGCATGCGATGCAGGGGAATCCCGATGCAGTATATATCGCAGCCTCCGGGACGCCAGGGGCACTTCCGCACATTGCGCTGATCGACCGCGGTTACAAGGGCAAGATCTACCAGTCGGGCGGTTCTGCCTCCGCTGAATTTCTCCGTGTCGGCGGGAAGGCCCTGGAGGGTTCGTTCATGCTCGGATTACCTCTCCTTGCGGCGGAACAGTTGCCAGCTGACTATCCAGCCAAGAGAGAAGCTTTGGAGTTTGCGAAGGCCTATGAAGCGAAGTACGGACCCCGCTCCATGTTTGCTGCCCAGGTCTGGAATTCGATGAAGATCCTTGAAACGACAGTCCCCAAGGCCCTGAAGGCTGGCAAGCCCGGTACGGAGAAATTCCGGGTTGCTTTACGTGACGCCATCGAGAGCACCAAAGGGCTTAAGGGCGCCGGCATGGTTTTAACCTTTTCCCCCACCGATCATACAGGGATTAACCAACTCGGCATGTGCGTGTTGAAGGTGGAAAACGGCAAATGGAAGCTGGAAGATCTCGCTGACTACAAGTAGCCCGGACACAGCCGCCGCGTAACATGAGAATCAAGACCACTGCAGGAAGTCCGCCAGGGGGGGGTCAACTCTCATTATAGTCAAGCAGTGATATGGAGAGTTGACCCTTATATCCATGGAAATTCCCTTTGACCGGATTCATGCCGCATGCTGCATGTGCAGGGTTTCCCAGCCGATGCAGGCAAGTTTGATATAGAAAGGAATCGGCTTGTGTCCGCCGTGATAGTACACGATTGTTCGACGGGTTATGCCGAGTGCTTTGGCCGCAGTGAAGAGAGAGAGAGACCGTTGCGCTCCATCCACGCATTGAACTCGCCTACCGGGAAGGCTTGGCCGGCCTGTTCCTTTCCGAGTCTGTAGAGCGCATCTGCGTCAATTCCAATTTCGCCATCTGCCCACTCTATCCCGTGCCCCCACAACACGTAGCCCGATCTCACAGAGCCAAGTCATAGAAGGCCGAAGCTCTTTTTTGCATTGTTGTGTCCTTTTTTTATTGTCTTCGTACTTTGAATCACTGCAGTCTGTTAATTGTTTTAGGTTAATAAGTGTGGTACTGTTTGTACCATGTTTTACGTGGCATTGCGCATTCTGCTCTACGACAAGGTCCGTTCCCTCATCACTCTTCTGGGGGTGGTTTTTGCCGTTGGGCTGATCTTCAATCAACTCGGTATATTTCTCGGGCTGATGGAGACTTCGTCGGTTATTGTTGACCATACTCCCGGTGATATCTGGGTCACCTCAAAGAATAGTAAGAACTTCGGTTTTTCTCAGCCGTTTCCCGAGTATCTGTACGATCACGTCGCTTCTGACAATGATATCCAGTGGGCCGAAAAGCTGATTGTGACATGGGCAATCATTAAGCAGAAAGAGGGGGGGACTGAACAGGTTGAACTTATTGGTTTCAACCCGGACACCAGGATAGGTGGCCCATGGGAGATGAAGAAAGGAAATCTGAGAGATCTCAAGAACGGAAATTTCGCGATTGTCGATGAGTCGGCAATGAAGCGTCTCGGCAATATATCCGTTGGGGAGTATCGAGATATACTGTTCCGGCGCATTCAGATTGTCGGCATTTCCAGTGGGGCAAAATCGTTTACCACTGCGCCATTAGTTTTCATGTCATACAAGCTCGTCCAAAGGATATCTGACTGGGTAGGTCCGGACAATACGGTTTTCATAGTTGCCAAGGTCAAGCCGGGTGCAAATGTGGACCACGTGAAAGAACGGTTGAAAGGACATCTCAAAGGGGTTGATGTCTACTCAAAAGGTGATTTCAGCTTCAAAACCCGCAAGTATTGGGCCGTGGAAACCGGGGTAGGGTTCTCTTTTCTGCTCACGATTGTCATTAGTTTTCTGGTTGGTATGCTGATCGTCGGCCAGACCATCTACAATTCCACAATGGAGCATATCAAGGAGTTCGGCACGCTCAAGGCGTTGGGGGCCACAAACCGGGAAATCTACAAGATCATCTTTTCCCAGGCCATGATCAATGCCCTGGCCGGATATATCGTCAGCCTGATCATTACCACCGTGTCGGTGAAGATGTACGAGGCCGGCGGGATGGTGATGGTGGTACGGGGATGGGTGAACCTGCTGGTGCTGGGGCTCACGCTGTTCATGTGCTTTGCTTCGGCATTCGTGTCCGTGCGGCGGATCAAGAGGATCGATCCGGCCATTCTGTTCCGGGGGTAACGATGGCGGATCCGATAACCATCAGCGACCTGACCAAGGTCTACCGTGAAGGACAGATAGAGGTGTCGGCCGTGAACCGCTTAAGTTTTTCCCTCCGTGAAGGAGAGGTGGTGGGGCTTTTCGGGCCGTCCGGCAGCGGCAAGACCACCCTGCTTTCCATCCTCGGCTGCATCCTCCGCGCCACGTCCGGTTCGCTCAAGCTCTACGGCAATGAAGTTTCCACTCTCCCGGAAGAGAAGCTTCCTGCCATTCGCAAACGCTATATTTCATTCATCTTCCAGGGGTTCAACCTCTTCCCGGCATTGACGGCCATGGAAAACGTCCAGCTCGGTCTGAAAATGAAAGGGATATCGGGAGCAGACGCGGAGTCACGGGCCAAAGAGATGCTCGCCGAGGTCGGACTCGAGCAGCGGCTGCGTTTTCTCCCGCGGGACCTGAGTGGCGGGCAGAAGCAGCGGGTGGCAGTTGCCAGGGCGCTGGCAGCGGACTCTCCGATCATTCTTGCCGACGAACCGACCGGAAACCTTGATCATGCCAATGGTCGAAAGGTTATGGAATTGCTGAAAAAACTGGCTGTAGACAAGAACCGTTGCGTGGTGGTTGCGACCCACGACAACCGTATCGAAGATATTTTTGACCGGATCATCTACATGGAGGACGGTGGAATAATCCGGGAACGACGGGGTAGCACATGAAAAATGGACGCTTCGGCATAATGGTGATTGGAGTTCTGGGGTGTGTGGCGATTCTTCTCGCCCTGATTGGCCCCAAACTGTTGGAGCGAAAACCAGTCCCGCTACCGGTGACCTCTGCCTCAGCCGGGCAGGGCGGGGCAACGGCAAAAGGGGTGGTGGAGAGTGTTGACGACGTTGAATTGAGCAGTCAGGTCAAAGGTACGATCCTGCATGTTCTGGTGGAGGACGGCGATACCGTGAAGGCGGGCCAGCTTCTTGTGGAGTTCGATACGACCAAGATCGAGGCCCAGCGCCGGCAAGCAGTGGCTGGGCTGGCAGCGGCCGAGGCCAGATACCGGGAGGCAGCGGCAGGGTACCGACCGGAAGACGTGGCAATCGCCGGAAGCGGCCGGGAGCGTTCGCTGGCCGTTCTGAACCAGGCCAGGGACGAGTACGAGCGGCAGCGCCGATTATATGACAAGGGAGCTACCACCCTGGTCGAGTTGAACCGGGCCGAGGAGCGGCTGCGAGTGGCCGAGGGCGACATGGGTGGCGCTGAATCCAACCTCGCCAAACACCGCTATGGCCTGCGGAAAGAAGAGCGCGAACAGGCACGGGCAGAAGTCGAGCGGCTCAGGGCCGAACTCGGCTTTGTGGATGGCGTCAAGAAGGATTACCGTGTTTATGCGCCGACCTCAGGGGTGGTTGCCGGGCGCTTCAGGAATGCCGGGGAGGGGACTGATATCGGCACACCGCTGCTGCATCTGGTAAATCCGGAGAGGCTGCGCATCAGGGCTGAACTGGAGGAGACCGATGTGGGGCGGGTCAGGGATGGACAGAAAGCCGAAGTGACCATGGACGCCTATCGGGGAAAGGTCTTTGCCGGCACGGTGGGCAGAGTGTTTCCCGTGGTCCTGAAAAAGTCGCAGAAAACCTTCGATCCGATGGCATCGTTTGACATCAACACCCAGAAGATCCATGTGCGACTGGATGAGTACTCCGGACTGAAGTGTGGCATGACTGTTACGGTACGGTTCAAATAAGGCTATGCAGAACAAATTTTTCTCCATACTGCTGCTCTTTGCCATGGCGGTGCCCGCGGAGGGAAGAGTCGTCACCGTGGAGGAGTGTATCCGTCTGGCTTCTGGACAGAGCAGCAGCCTTAAGGCGTACGATGCCCTCTCCAGAGTTGCCGGTGAAGATCTTAAAATATCCCGCACCGGTTTCCTGCCGTCGTTGACGTTCAAGGGCTCCTACTCTCTCTTCGATAAGGCAGACCGGCTGATCATCAACGGCAACACCTTTGCTCCCGGTATACCGGCAAGTGACGTAACTGTCTCTACTGGAGACCGTTACGCCTATTCTCTCGGACTTATCCTGAGGCAACCCCTTTATACAGGTGGCAACCTGACCCACGGCTATCGCCGGACAAAGCACCAGGCCACAGCTGCAGAGTTAGACACTGCCCGGCAACGGCGGCTTCTGGTGCTCCAGGTGAGACAGAGCTTCAACGAAGTGCTCATGACCGAGAGCCAGGCCAGAGCTGCTGAAAAGGGAATTCGCGCCAGGGAGGAACGGCTCAGGGTGGTGCGTGAAAGGCTGGCTGAGGGGTACGCCGACCGGGAAGAGGTCTTGAGGCAGGAAGCGGAGCTGGCCATGGCCCAAACCAGGTTGATCAGGGCGAAAAGCCGCGGCGAGATCGCCATGAGCCGGTTACGGAAGCTGATCCAGGCCGGGCCGGGCGAAGAGCTTTCGCTTGTTGGATCACCGGTAAAGGTTACCCTTGGTGCCAGCCTCAACGAACTGATGACCTCCGGGTTGGAACAAAGGGAGGACCTGAAAGTTTTGCAGGAACGGGTGGAAGCGGCGGATGAGGGGGTGGGAGCGGCCAGGAGTGGCTTTCTTCCCCAGGTTTATCTGGAGGGAGGGTATTACCGCCAGAAGGAGACGAACATTGCCCGGCCGGAGCTCTGGCAGGCAACCGTGCAGGCTGAATGGTCGCTCTTCGAATGGGGCCGTACCGCTGCCACGGTACGCAGGGCAGCGGCACAGCGCCAGCAGCAGTCATATTCCCGAGAGGAACTGGCCAGAAACGTACGGTTGGAGATAGAGGAGAGCTGGCGGGAGGTGGCGGAGCAGCAGAGCCTGGTCCTGGCCCTGGAAAAGCAGGTCCGGGCCGTTGAGGCTGCCCTGGGAAAATCCATCGACCGTTTCGGCACCGGTGCGGCCCGTTATGACGAAGCCCTGGCCAACGAAGCAGGCCTCTGGGATGCCTTTGACAGTTACTATCAGGGGGTTGTGTCATTGGGGAATGCGTTGGCGCTCCTTGAGTCAGCCACGGCAACCGAGTTGGGGACCTGGACAGTATCGTCACCGCTTTATCAACCTGACTTCGATTACTACGAGAAGTTGATGCAAAAGGAGCTCGACAGTCGGCGGCAACCGGTCCCCCCTGCCGTGAATCCACTGCCGACCTCACAACAGGGCGACAACGCTGAAGATGTATGGTCAGAGCTGGAAACGCGGCTGTTGATGCAGAATCGGGGGAGGGAAGGATTTCTCGTGAGGAGCAGCTATGAACCGTGAACAGTTCCTGCGGGAGGCATTTTCCCGCAACCTGGGGCTGCTGAGTGAAGATGATCAGCAGCGACTGCTGGAGGCCCGGGTTGCAGTTGCCGGCGCTGGTGGGGTGGGTGGGCTGCATCTGTTGACCCTGGCGCGGCTCGGTGTCGGGAAATTTTACATCGCCGATTTCGACACCTTTGACACAGTCAATATCAACCGGCAGTATGGCGCCTTTGTCAGCACCCTGGACAGGCACAAGGGGGAAGTGTTGCAGGGGATGGTGCGGGACATCAATCCCTATGCCGACGTCCGGCTCTTTCCTGACGGTGTCTCTCTGGAGAATCTTGATACCTTTCTGGACGGCGTGGATATTTACGTGGACGGGATAGATTTCTTCGAGATCGACATCCGTCGGGCGATTTTTAACCGCTGTCGGGAAATGGGGATTTACGCCCTTACTGCCGCGCCCCTTGGCTTTGGTGCTACATTGCAGGTTTTTGCCCCGGATGGAATGTCGTTTGACGACTACTTTGCTATCCGCGACGGCATGGATCAGAATGAAAAGGTAGCGGCTTTTGCCGCTGGTCTAGCCCCCCATCCCTATCATCTCAAGTACCTGGACCTGTCCAAGGTTAGCCTGGCCAAGAAGAGGGGACCAGCCCTGGCACTGTCCATCACGCAGGCCACCACCCTGATTGCTACAGAAGTCGTAAAGATCCTCACCGACAAGGGAACGGTTCGGCCGGTCCCAGCCTATCTGCAAATTGATCTGTTGAGAAACAAATATACGCAAGGGTATTTATGGCTGGGTGGCAGGAATCCTATCCAGGCCCTGAAGCGGTGGATCATTCTGAAAAAGGTACGGGCTGCTTCTTGAACCCTTTTTGTGTATTCCTATTTATGAGGGTGCCGCGCTTGTGACACCCTCTTTTTGCATTGATGTTGCAGAGTGTTGTAAGTGAATTATAATGTGTGCAAGGTGAAAATAATGGGATCCACACATCAGTATGATCAGTTCATCAAGCTGATCGGCCTCTCCACCTTTCTTGAAGAACAGGCAAACATGGATGAGAGTCTGGATGAGTTGGTCGCCATGGCAGCCAATATACTCCAATCAACCACCTGTTCCATTATGCTGTTCAAGGAGGACGAGGAGTCTGACGATTTCCGTCTCCGGCTCTTTGCCAAGCACGGTGATCTGCCGCCAAAGGCCTACACGGAGGCGGTAAAGGTGAATGAGGGGATTGCCGGCCGGGTGGCGGCAACGGGACAGGCCTTGCTGGTGCAGGACATCGGTCAGACGGAATTCCTTCCGCTGGCGCGCCGGCCGGAGTCAGCCAACAAGAGCTTCATCTGTGTGCCGATCGTCATCAACCGCAAGGTGATAGGCGTACTCAACGTCAGCAATCCGGTCGATGGTCGCTCCTTCGACTACAGCGACCTCAATCTGTCGGTCTTCGTGGCGCTTCTTGTCGGTAAGTCAGTCCAGGTAAATCAGCTTCAGGGACTACTCAAGTCCCGTTTTGCCCAGTTGGCCGTTGCCAGCGAGACTCATGGCCTGTTGACCGGGGCATTTAATGCCGATTCGCTGGATACGGGCAAGGTGGTGAAGATGGTTGCGAAGACATTCTACCGGGAGATGACCAAGGCCGGGTTCCGCAGGGAGCATATCGTTAGTGCGGCAACGGAGATTATCTCCCTGCTGAGCGAAAGTCTGGAGCGGCATGACCTGCGGAGTAAACGTGAGGTGCAGAGGGACGCCGGGTTGGGCTGATGCATGTCAATCTGGTTCAGGGTAAGGTTGTTCTGATTTGGGAATATACCGCACGGAAGAAAGTTCTTTGAAGTGATCGTCCTGGGTCCATAGGGTAGCTTTTTTTGCATGTGCACAGGCGAGAATCAGGGCATCAGCCATCGGAAGACGATGATCCAGGCTCAATTTCGCTCCGTTCAGGGCCTGTTCCTCGTTGATTTCAACTATGATACCCTCGCGCATGGAAGCTACGGCAAGAAGTCCGGAGCTTTCTCCTCTCTCACGGACAATCAGTTTGAAGACTTCATATAGGACTATTGTCGGAACGACAAGTTGTGATGTGTCGAGAATCGGCTCCGTAAAGCTGTCTGCGTTAGGGCCACGGGAAAAATATTCAATCCATCCTGATGAGTCGACCAGGTTCATTGACGATCCTCTTCTCTCTCGAATGAGGTATTGATACCTTCGACAAAGCCGATCATTTCCGTCAAGGGACGCACCGGGATCATCTCGATTCGGTTGTCGTATGCAATGATCTGAATCTTCTGACCGGCAACCAGGGACAATGATTCGCGCACCTTCTTGGGGATAACCACTTGGAATTTTTGTGATAATGCAACTGCTTGCATGGTGGCCTCCACGACAGCATATTTGTTCTTACTCTATCATGATCGATGATGGGTAACAACTACAGATAAAAACAACGCCGACAACACGGGAGTAATTAATGGACGAGCAGCTTCGCAAAATCATCGAGGCCGGCATCATGGCTCCTTCGGGTGACAACTGCCAACCATGGCGGTTTGAGGTGAATGGCGATCTGATCAGGCTCTACAATATTCCTGACCGGGATGTCTCGCAGTTCAACTACCGGCAGCGGGCGTCGCTCATTGCACATGGAGCGCTCATAGAAAATATGTCGATTGCCGCGTCTGTTCACGGCATGAAGGCTGAAGTGGCTCTTTTCCCCCATAAAGCAGAAGCCGATTACGTCGCGGATATACGGATTGTCCCCGGTAATGTGGGAGCAGATCCTCTTGCCCGGTCAATTGCTGCGCGGTGTACCAATCGGCGCCGCTATCGTGGCGGGGTGCTGGAAGAGAATCAGTGCGAGAGCCTTATCTCAGCCGCTACTCCATTTACCGGGGCGCGAGTAAGGCTCTTTAGCGGTAAAGAGCGGGAGCGGGCTGCCCGAGTCATAGGCCTCAATGATAGACTGGTATTTGAAAACCGCGATCTCCACGCCTTTCTCTTTGATCATATCCGCTGGAGCGATGTCGAAGCCGAGACAACGAGGGACGGCATGGATATCAGGACGTTGGAACTTACTCCGCTCGATGCCCTTGCGTTCAAGCTGTTCAAGGGCTTTAATCTGGTGAGTTTTCTGAACCATTTCGGTGTGTCGCGGATCATCGGTGCGAACGGCAGGAAACTGGCAATGTCGGCTGCCGACATCGGGGTCATTACCATGCCTGGTGTAGAGCCAGCTGACTACATCACCTGTGGCAGGGCCATGGAGCGGGTCTGGCTGGAAGCGACCCGTCAGGGGCTGGCGTTTCAGTTGATGACCGGGATAAGCTTTCTGATGGGGAGGGTGGAGGCTGGTGATCCGGGGACACTTTCCCCTGAACATGTGGAGATGGTGGGAAATGGGCGACGTGAGCTGAAAATGTCACTAGGAAGCGACGCTGGAGAACCGCTGATCATCTTCAGGGTTGGGGCGGCAGATGGACCTTCAGCGCGTTCTCTTCGCCTTCCTGTCGGTCTCTGGCAAGGTTAATAGATACGGGGAGGTTATCGTTTGGAGTCGAATAACTGTTCTATGAGGTCGGCTGCGGTTTTCGGTGCGTCATAACTATTGATAATCTGTTGTAGTCGTTTGGCACTACTGAAGAAGGAGGGGGTGTTTTGCACTTCTCGGATGATCTCCAGAAGTCTGGCGGGATTTTTTGAGAACGTTTGCCACGTAATTGTCTTGCCGCATTCCAATCCTTCCACCCGGCGCATATTGAATGCCTGATCGGGAATAGTCGGGATTCCGATAATTGGTTTACCATGGCTTAAAGCCTGATAGATCGTGCCGTTGCCACCATGGCAGACCACCAGGTCGCAAACCTCCAACACCATATCCCCATCTAGATAGTTCTCGACGTAGATAGTTCCTTCCTGAGTAACAAGGTCCTTCCCCTGTCCCCCGGTTGTCACAATCGCAACAAGGTTGGAAGACGAGACAAGATTATGGACAATCTCAAAGAAGTCGCTGACGCCGGTGGTTCCCATCGTGAAGTAGATTACTGGTTTTTTGCCGACAGCAGGCGGCCACCAGTCAGGAGTTTGGAGTTTCTGTCGGAAGGTGATCGGTCCGATATAGTGATAGTTGAGAGGGAGGTTTCTGGTCGGGAAATACTCCGGTATATCGGGGAGAAGGGTGAGGTCTTTTCCAATAAGGCAGTTGGTCGCGGTAATTTTCTGGTGGAGTCCGTACTGCTTGCTCAGTTTTGAAAACCTACGCATCGCCATATCAAACACCAGCATCTCCATTGCAAGGTTGAGACGGTCAAGACCTTTTTGGACATGGCCTTCTCTCGAAACCAGAGATGCAGGTATCCATTCAAAAAATGGTACGTATGGCAGAGCCCGATACTCGGTTGAAGAGACGTTAACAATTGCAGCGTGCGTAATCTTGGCAATATGGCTGGAGATTGGCGCGGTGAATCTGCCGTCAGTCAAGACTATATCCGGTTTGAGTTCGTTATAGACCGCCAAGTCGGAGGCAATCATTTTGTCAATGTCGGCATCACTTACAAATCTGAGCCTTCCAGATCTTATATTGCTGTAGAGCAGATCCGGATCTGGTTCGAACAGTGGGGCTACCTGGAACCCTTCCCGTTCAATTATCGTTTTCTTTGAACTCTCACCGGCGAAAATGACATTATGTCCTCTCCGGCGTAGTTCTATGGCTACCGTCAACGGCCTGCTAATATGGGAAAGGGTGTGGCTGTAAGGAATGCAGAGGATTTTCATACGAAAAGAGATACGGCAGAATTGGCAATTGTCAACTGTTGGTCGTGCTGACTACCTGTCAGTAGAGGCGATACGGAGTCATTGGAGCTTTGAGACAAGAAAGAGGGGCGATTTATCGCCCCTCTTTCTTTAGGTGGTAGTTAGAACGGACACTGCTGTCCCACTTCAGGATGGATCTGATAATTGCCGCCGGTTATGAATCCTGCTCCGCGATAAATGACCGGACTTGAAGGATCAGCCGTACAGTGGATCTCGATTTCATACCAGTCAGGACATGTATCGCATGCCTGGCCGCCTTTATCGCCGAACTTCGGATCCGGGACCGATGGAAGCGTAACTAGATTGGCCAGATCGACACCGCCAGATCTCCATTTACAGACATTTGGGTCAAAGGATTTCTGCTTTCCGGAGTTGCCCGGCTCGCCAAAGTCACCGACATGGGACTTGAAGTAATGGAGTGTGTGCTTCTTGTCGGAATAGGGAATGACCCCGGTCGAACAGGTCGCTGGCACTTTGAAGTCGAAACCCCTTTCGTTTTTGAAGACGCCGGTCCCTTCGAAGAAAATCTGCTTGAAGGGGGCGCACCGGGCCTGGGTGCACCAGCCTGGATCAGCGCAGGTTATGCATTTGATGAAAGCATCATCCGGAGCACTATTCGTACCTGCATGAAAGGTGAAACTTCCCTCCGCACCCGAGTGTTGCGTATGGGTCCATTCACCGAATGCCGCGCCTGCAGTGTCAGCGCATCCTGCCTTGGGAGCGCCGATCTGTCCACCAACGGTGTAGGAAGTGTAAAATTGGTTTGCATTCTTTGGTGTTGTTGCCTTGCTGTTACTGACTGACCACGGGTTGCAGACGATGGCATTGTCTACCGTCACGTTACCGCCTGTCATCCTGCACCCGCCGAAGGGTTTTTGTGGGTTGCAGTAGCTAGAAGGATCGGAAGCAGTAGCGCCAGGGATTGTCACCGTGCCAATGTTAATGTAGGCAGTCCTTGGCGGCTGAGTGTGATCATGGGTACAGACACCCTGCTGGACCTTTATGAACGGAGGTGGCGATGACAGGTCAAGAGCCGTGCCTGTTGCCTTGTACAGCCAGACTTCGCCTGGATCGAAGTAGCTGTCACTGTTTCCGCTGAGCACTTTGTCAAATACTGGGGTTACTCCCTGATCGTCGGTAACAATTACCTGGGCGATGGGGACGGAAAGACTCCCGCAGTTGGTTACCTCATAGGTCCACGTGACAGGATCACCTGCGGAGACCAAAGGGACGTCCGCTCCATCCGGGTTGTTCGCATCAGCTCCGTTGGTTTTCTTGACAATCTTGACACAAGGGACTGGTGGCGGATTGCAGTAACTGGAAGGATCAGATGCGCTTGCTCCCGGGATCGTTACTGTTCCGGTGTTGACATAGGCTGTGCTTGGGAACTGCACTGTGCCCCCTTGGGTGCAGACACCCGGCCGCACATGGATGCCGGCAGGCGGGTTTGTCAGGTCTAAGGCTGTCCCGCTTGCGGTGTAGAGCCAGGTTTCCCCTGGATCAAACATGCCATTGTTGTTGGCATCGCCGCTGGTATAGGATGGTGTCACACCGGGTTGGTTGTCGGAAACTCTTACATCTGCACTGGCCACGGAAACGTTTCCGCAGTTGGTGATTTCATAGGTCCAGGTCACAAGAGCACCTGTTAAAAGGATCGGAACGCCGGCACCGTTCGGGTCGTTGGCGTCTTTACCGTTAGTCTTCTTGATGATCGTGACGCAGGGGCCAGGCGGATTGCAGTAGCTGGATGGGTCGGTAGCAGAGGCACCGGGGATGGTCACTGTGCCGAGGTTGATATAAGCGGTCCGTGGCGGCTCCGTCTGGGCATGAGTGCAGACACCCGGTTGAACATGCACGCCAGCAGGGGGGGCCAACAAATTTAGAGCCACCCCAGTCGCTTGGTATAGCCATATCTCACCTGGATCGAACAGGCCATTGTTGTTGACATCACCGCTGACATAAACTGGGATGACACCCTGGTCGTCGGCGACTTTTACGTCAGCCTTGGCCACCGAAACGTTTCCGCAATTGGTGACTTTATATGTCCAGGTTACTGAAAGGCCCGTGCCTATATCTGGTACGTCGGTACCATTGGTGTCGTTGGCATCGGCACCGTTAGTGTACTTGATGATGTTGACGCAGGGGGCTGGCGGATTACAGTAGCTGGAAGGGTCAGAGGCGGTTGCCCCTGGGATCGTCACCCTCCCGATATTTGTATAGGCTGTTCTCGGAGGCAACTGACCGCTGTGGGTGCAGACATTGGGAACGGTAGTTGCTCCAGGTTGAGGCAGTAACAGATCGAGCGCCGACCCGGTTGCCTTGTAAAGCCATATTTCGCCTGGATCTAAGACGTCATCATTGTTACCGGAGACTACTGAAGCAAAGGCCGGCGTCACTCCGGTCTGACTGTCGTTGACAGTCACATCAGCCTTAGCTACGTGCACATTCCCGCAGTTGGTGATCTCGTAGTCCCAGGTAACTTGGCCACCTGCGGCGATCATGGGGACATCGGCGCCGTTGGGATCGTTGGCATCGGCACCGTTAGTTTTTTTGATAATCTTAACGCAGGGTTTCCTTTCAACGATAGTCCCTGTTACGGGGTCATTGGAGTCGTTGGTCCATCCGAAAGGATTGTCCCATTTGTTAGTTGTCTGATTGTAGAAGGAAGTAAGGTTTACCCTTAGCTTGATGTCAGCCCGGGGTGTGAAGGTTGGATTATCAATGGGGAAAATCCTGTTGCCAAAAGAAGTTGCGGTAGAGCCGCCAACAATTGTTGCATAAACGGTGGATGCTCCAGTTAAAAGGCTGTTGAGGGTGGTTATTTCTACATCACCCGGCAACGCCAGGGGGTCGAAGTGGGGAAGGAGGCCATCCTGTGCTTTTAGATCCAGCCAGAGGGTTCCCCCTAAAGCTATGTTTTTTCCGAAGCTATTATAGGTGCCGTTGCCGGGACCTGCAACAACGTCCACCCCATAACCGTCTGATGTCCTGGAATATACTTCAATGTAAGCATTTCCGGCAGGTGACAGGTAAGCGGAATTTGAATCCTTGCCAAAATAGGCATTCCAGGGATATGCAGGCGCTCCTGGGCTTGTATGCATCATGATCAATCCACCAAAGCGAACCTGGAGTAAATCAGTAGTTGTGGCCGACCAGATTGGGATCGGATCGAGGATAGGATTCTCAACGGTGGTTCCTGGTAACAGCCTGTGAATTGTGGTTACATTGGCAATCCCCCATGTCCGCCCCGAACCTGCCCATGAGGGGGTAGAGGGTGCTGGTTGCCCTGGCTGTAACAAGTTGGGAGGAACGTCAAAGAAAGTGACGTCATTAAGTTTGAAGGCGATATCTCCGACCTGAAGTACGGGGGCTGCTTGGACCAGGGAGCTGAAACCCAGAAGCAGTGATAGAATTATCAACAACAATCTTATTTCTTTCATGCTATCTACCTCCTTTTATAGAGTTTATTCGTTTCTTGTATAGACTCTTTACGCCTCCCTTCATATAGTTACTACATAGTCAGATGATCAGGATGTATTCCTCTTTTTCTTGATTCTGTATAAACACGGATGGTTCCCTCGTTCACACCCACATCTCTGGACCGAATACTAATGCATGAGAATATTTTGGATTACAAAATAAGACGAAAGGCAATGTGCGGAAAAGGTTTGACTTTCCGAGTCCCTCGCACAGTCAGCGCTTAAACTTATAAGACTAGCAAGTGTGGTGCCAGTTTGTAATGAGTTGATATTTATTGATAATATTTAGAGGGGGGGGGTGAATGCTAG
>JAJZTK010000256.1 GCA_021849045.1 Deltaproteobacteria bacterium
CCTTGGAGGCCACGTAGTGCGGCATGCCCGGAACCCCTTCGTTGATCGAGGAGGAGCCGATGTTGATGATTTTCCCCCCCTTGGCCTTCATGTGGGGGAAGACCGCTTTCATGCAGTGGAATTGGCCGAGGACGTTGATTTCCAGCACTTTCATGAATTCTTCCGAGGTACACTCCATGAACGGCTTCAGCACGATGCTGCCGAAGATGGCGGCATTGTTGAGCAGGATGTCGACGGAACCGAACATGTCGACCGCGGCCTTGGCCATGGCGTCGCACTGTGCCTGGCTGCTGACGTCGGTTTTGACGAAGATCGCGTCGCTGCCGGCTGCCTTGACCGCCTTAACCGCCTTCTGGCCGTCCAGCACGTCGGCAATGACGATCTTGGCCCCTTCCTTGGCCAGTCCTACCGCGTAGGCCGCGCCGATACCCTGTGCACCGCCGGTGATGATTGCTACTTTTCCCGTAAGTCTTCCCATTTCTGCTTCTCCTTTCAGGCCGTTATTGACAGTCACGGATTGTCTTTTGCTTCGAGCTGCACCGGCTGCTCGCCGGTCGAGGCCCTTTTGAAGTTCCTTATGCCGCTGCCAAGCGCCTGTCCCAGCTGGGGGAGCTTGGCCGGGCCGACAACGACGAGCGCGATCACGAGAACGATGATCATTTCAGGCATACCGAATCCAAACATATCCCGATCTCCTTGCTGTCCCGATTACGCCAACGTGATTCCGGACTTGCCCGGCGCCATGATGTTGTTGGGGTCAAGCGCCATCTTTATGGTCCGGTTTATCCTGCGCACCTCTGGCGAGAGGGTGTTGGCAACCTTACCCATGAAGGCGGTGTTGGTGCGGTTTATCAACCAGCCGCGCTTGGTGAAGGCGGTCATCAGCTCGTCATAGCAGCTGTAGGCCTTTTTCATCGCCTCCGGCTTGGTACGGTCAAAGATGATCTCGATATTGTGGCGGGCATCGCGCCAGCCTACGATAAATTCGGCGATATAGTCGAAGCCGTACCGGCGAAGTATCTGGGTGGCGACCTTCACCTGATCGCGACACTCGGCGGGCCGGGCGGATGCCGTTGGCGAGAAGCGCATGTACCCCCCGTCACGCCCCCGCAGCCTGTCGAGCCCGGTCACCTGATCGGATACGACCCCCATCATCAGCTGCTTGCGGTACTGAAAGACTGGATCATCCTTGCCTTCATTGTCGGTAATGATCCGCACCCGGCTGCCAAACGCCTTCTTGAACGCCCCGGACACATACGACCAGTTCAGGGCCACCTGCTCCGGAGTGCCGTACACTGCTCCGTACAGGCTCCAGGCTGCAGCACCGGGCTTCTTGCCATTGGTGCCCGCTGCTTCCCATCCGGCGCTCGTCACGGCACAGGCATTGGGAACGATTTGAGTTTCACGCAGGAACATGAGCGGCTTGAAGATCTCTCCGATCATATCCACGTCGGAGAACTTCATGCAGAATGGCATGTAGCCTTCCGGCGGTGGCGGTGGCATGAGCCATATCCCGAGCTTGGTGACAATCCCGCTGTTCCCTTGGGAAAAGAGGCCATCCACGTAGGGGCCATACCCCCACTTGAAGACCTGGGTGCTGGTTGAGTTGGGAATCCCCCCCATTCCGGTCCTGAGAAGAGTGGCGTTCGGAAGGACCACTTCCATGCCGCAGGAAAAGATGAACTTTTCACTGTAGGGGGTGTAACCGCACCCGCGTTCAAGGGTGTTGCCAATGATGCTCACGTTCGCTGATGAAGCAGGAACATCGAGCCACAGGTTGATGTTCTTCTTCTTGAGATACTGGTACAGGTCGTTATAGGTCACCCCCGGCTCCAGGTGGCAGTACGCCAGCTCCTGATCGACCTCGATGATCCTGTTCATGTTCTTCAGATCGACCACGATCTGACCGGGGGTAGCCGGAGCTGAAGAGCCGTACCCCTCGTTTTCACCGTTGCATACCGTCCAGAGCGGGGTCTTGTATTTGTTGGCAATGGCGACAATGGTCTGTATTTCCTTGACCGTGGCCGGGCAAAGTGCCGCCGAAGGCTTATGCAGCTCTGCGCTTTCAGCTATGGTGATTTTCATGTACGGTTCCAGGGAAGCCGGGTCGACGCGGACCCGGTTCTCGCCCAGAAGAGTGCGATATTCCTGGATAGCCTTGGCGAATGATTCTTCCGTTACTCCCTTGGGAAGCGCAGCAAAACGACTCATGGTGTCTCTCCTCGACTGGTAAATACTCTCGCTGCCAGGTCAGCCCAGATCAATTCCCGATTTGCCGGGCGCCAGAATATTGTTCGGGTCCAGTGCCTTCTTCAGGGTATGATGGATATTCTGCATTTCAGGTCCGTAGGTCTTTGCCACCTGTTTCATGAAGGCGGTATTGGTGCGGTAGGTCCCGTATCCCTGCTTCGTGAAGACCGTCAATAGCTCCTCAAAACATTTATGGGCCCGGTTCATCTCCTCCGGTTGGGTACGGTCATAGAGGAGATCGATGATATGGTGCATGTCGCGCCAGCCGACGATGAACTCGGAGACATAGTCGAAGCCGTACTTGTTCAGCACCTCGGTGGCGAGCCGCATCTGCTTGTCGCACTCGGACGGCCTGGCTGCCGCCACCGGGGCAAACCACATGGAGCCACCGCCGCCGCGCCAGTTGTAGAGACCGAACTCCTGCAGGGTGCTGCCCCCCATCATCAGCTGCCGGCGATACTCGAAGATCGGATCGTCCTTGGCCTCTTTTTCGGTGAATATCTTGACCTGGTCGCCGAACTTGGCCTTGAAGGCCCCTGAGACGTATTTCCAGGAGAGGGCCACCTGCTCGGGGGAGCCGTAGAGGGCGGCATAGAAGTTCCAGGCGCCGACCTTGTACTTGTCCATGATCTCCTGGAAGACCTTGGGGGGGAGACTCCCCTTGCCCTTGAAGAAGGTGCTCCGGTTGGTACCCTTGCCGTTCTTGTCGTAGGTAAAGTAACCGGCTGCCTCCCATGCGGCGTTCACCACGATGCAGGCGTTGGGGATAACCTGGGC
>JAJZTK010000096.1 GCA_021849045.1 Deltaproteobacteria bacterium
TTCTGTTCAAGGGCACTGTAGAGCTCTGCGATAAGCAGATCCTTGTTCTCAAAGTAGCGGTATATCGTCCCGGCGCCCACCCCGGCCGAGGGTGTAAAAAGGTTTGTGTAAATGGTCATTACGGGGTAAACCAATTTGCCCTAAGGAGCCCACATGACCAAGAACAAAGACCTAAACGCCGCAATTGACACCCTGCTAAAAAACTACAAGACCCCTGAAGAGATCATCGGGGAAAATGGCCTGCTGCAGCAACTCACCAAGGCCGTTCTCCAGAGAGCTCTTCAGGCCGAAATGACGCTGCACCTAGGGCACGAGAAGCACGCCTCGGTTTCCAACAAAGAAGGCAATGCACGTAACGGGTCGTCCCTAAAAACCATCAAGGGTGAATTCGGCAACATGCCGATCGAGATCCCCCGCGACCGTGACAGCAGCTTCGAGCCCCTCATTATCCCCAAGGGGCAGACACGGTTCCCTGGGTTCGATGATAGGGTCCTTTCCCTGTATTCCAGAGGTATGACTACTCGAGAGATCCAGGGGCATCTTGAAGAAATCTATGGGGTTGGGGTTTCGCCTGCCCTGATCTCAATTGTTACCGACGCCGTGGTTGAAGAGGTCAAGATCTGGCAGAACCGCCCGCTTGATGCCGTCTATCCAATCGTCTATATGGACGCTATTAGAGTCAAAGCCCGGGGCAACGGCCATGTTGTGAACAAAGCGGTTTATCTTGCCATTGGTGTCAACCTGGACGGAGCCAAGGAAGTACTTGGAATGTGGGTCTCCGAGAATGAAGGTGCCAAATTTTGGTTGCAGGTTGTGACAGAACTCAAAAATCGTGGGCTTCAAGACATCTTCATCGCCTGTGTTGATGGGCTAAAAGGGTTCCCTGAAGCAATCGAGACTGTCTATCCCGAGACCCAAGTTCAGCTCTGTATCGTACATATGGTACGCAATTCATTGCGGTTTGTCTCATGGAAGCAACGCAAAGAAGTAGCGGCAGACTTGAGGCTTATTTACCAGTCAGCGACGGCAGAACAGGCCGAAATGGAGCTGACAGCGTTTGAGGCAAAATGGGATAAAACACACCCAACGATCAGCATGTCATGGCGTCGGAATTGGGCTCAAATAATACCATTCTTTGCCTATCCTGCTGATATACGGAAAGTTATTTACACGACTAACGCCATTGAATCGTTGAATATGTCGCTCAGGAAAGTGACCAAAAACCGTGGATCGTTTCCGACCGATGAAGCGATGCTCAAGTTGCTTTACCTGGCACTGAAAAATATCGCTAAAAAATGGACCCTGCCGATTAGAGACTGGAAAGCCGCTATGAATCGCTTTACCATACTTTTTGAGGGCAGAATGCCGAACCTTTAAAACCATAACCCTGAACCATTTACACAAAATGCTTTACAGGCCCCCCCGGCCCGGTCGGCGACCATCGCCATGGGAGCGCCATGGAATCCCTGCTCGGCAATCAACTCAAGAGCGGCCTGCAGTATCGCCAGCCGCTTGTCACACTGAGCACTTTTCATATCACCTCACCACCAAGAATGAACGTTCATTCCGAACATACCCAGTAAGGGGAACCTGTGTCAAGCGGTTTATGCCAGTGTTGACTGATTTTGTGTAATATCAATCTTCGACTTGTTGTGTATCCATAGTTATTAATAAATAATTATAAATCAGACTTGACTCAATGCCGAAACTTTGCTAAACATATCATCAAGCTTATCCATAGCCCTTTACCTCTTGGAGGTCAGGGGCATTTTTTTTGGTTTGCGGCAATTATCGCACCACCGCATTTGTGTCTGGAAATCCCACGACATGGCGGTTATGATGAGCGCATTCAACCGCAAAGGAAACACGCTCCCTTGGCCCTGCCATCAACCATTTACCGCGCCAACATCCAGCTTTCCCACGTCGACCGAAACCTTTACGAACCGCTGCAGGTAACAGTTGCCCGCCATCCCTCGGAAACAGCGGAACGGCTGGTAACCCGTTTGCTGGCCTTTGCCCTGTTCTACGGACCTGACCTGACGTTCACCAAGGGAATCTGTGCCGGCGACGAACCCGACCTGTGGGTCAAGGGACCGGACGGACGGGTACTCCTCTGGGTGGAGGTCGGACTACCCGATCCAGAGCGTCTGGTCAAGGCAAGCCGCCATGCTGCACGGGCGGTACTGCTGGCAAGCGGAACAGCCCGGTATACCTGGGAAAAACAGCATCTGTCAAAACTGGCAACAGTCCCAAACCTGACCGTGCTCGGCTTTGATCAGGCGTTTCTGGGCCAGTTGGTCTCCCGGCTGGAACGATCGATCACCTGGTCGCTCACCGTTACCGAAGGCTCTCTCTACCTCGAACGTGACGGCGAGACCCTGGAGACCACCCTGTCTCATCTCTCCGGTCCCGCCCCGTTCGTATCATGATGTTGTTATTAATGGGAATGGCATGACGAACCTGATTACCTTTGAAGGCATGAAAAAACTGCAGGCCGAATTCGACCAGCTCTGGTATGTGGAGCGCCCCAAGGTGGTACAGGGGGTTTCAGACGCCGCTGCCGAGGGGGATCGTTCGGAGAACGCGGAGTACATCTATGGCAAGAAACGGCTGCGGGAGATCGATCGGAAGCTGAAGCACCTGGGCTCGCGGCTCAAACTGCTCAAGGTGGCGACCCCCCCGGCCAGGCCGGAGGCGGTTTCGTTCGGCTGCTGGGTGACGTACGAGAACGAAGAGGGTGAGGAGCGCTGCTATCAGTTGGTCGGCCCCGACGAGTTCGATGTGAATGCGGGAAGGATCAGTATCGATTCGCCGGTGGGACAGGCGCTGCTCAAAAAGAGAGTCGACGACGAAGTGGTCATCCGGCGGCCGTCAGGAGCGATGACGGTGGTGATCACCGCCATCAGCCCGAGCCGGAGCTAGAGAGCCAATCCCATCGAGCACCGCAACAAACGCCCGCACATTCTGCGCCTTCCGAAGCTGCTTCAGAATCTTGCCGAGATCGTCGTCCTCCATGGTGGCCAAAATCGCCTTCACCTTGCCCAGCACCTGGGTCTCACCGCAGAAAGTCTCCTGGTACCGTCCCAGTACCTCCCGCAGGTAGCGACAGAGCAGTGTAGCCCGCTCCTGCCGTTCCGGTGTTGCTGCGGCCCTTCCCCGCAGCCGCTCGAACAGGAGCGGATCGGCAATAGCCCCCCGCCCCAACATCAGGCCGGCTGCGCCGGTGTCCCGCAGTACCCGCAGACCGTCAGGGGCAGTACGGATGTCTCCATTGGCAATAACCGGCAGACTGGTACGCTTCACCACGGCAGTAGTCACGGCGTGGTCCGCCAGGCCGCCATACTCCTGCACCACGGTGCGGGGATGGAGCACCAGAAAATCGACTCCTGCCGACTCGAACAGGGGAAGCAGGGTCAGCACCTGGTTTGGATCGTCGTACCCGGCGCGGAGTTTTATGGAAAAGGTCCCGCTGATCGCCCGGCGCAGGGCCGGGATGACCTCGTAAAGCTCCTCGGGTCGACGCAGCATGCCGCCGCCGGTCAGGCCGGTGGTCATGCGGCCGTACGGGCATCCCATATTGAGGTTGATGTGCCGGGCACCTGCAGCCTGGGCAGCCAGTGCCGCATCCACCAAGGCTTGCGCGCCGTGGCCGACCAGTTGCACCACCAGGGGTACACCTTCTTCCGTATCGGTGATCTCGCGCCGGTCACTCGGGGTGAGCCGCTTGGCACTCACCGAACTGACCCGCATGAATTCGGTGAACACGGTGTCCGGCCGCACCCATTGAACGAACAGGGACCGGATGGCCCGGTTGGTAAGCCCCTGCATCGGTGCCAGCATGAGGGGGAGCTCTCCCTGCGGCCAGGGAAACGACCGGGACGGTTCCCGGGGGATAGCCTCTCCTTGCCTGCTGATTGCCCCGAACAGACACTCCCGGATACAGTTCCCGCAACTGACGCACGCTCCCGGTGAGGCCAGGACCGCATGTTTTCGCGTCCCCGACGTTGCCAGCGACACGAGCCGCTCCCCGCAGGCAGCCACGCAGCGGCCGCACCCCTTGCAGCGACTGACATCAATTGCCGGCAGCGGCAGGCTGCCAGAGCTTTCGCTTCCTGTTGTCATTATGCTCGCCATATCTGTTACTACTCTCGCTCTTCTGCCGCAGCAGGGGACGGAGCAAGCCGCAAGCCGGGAATGAGGGCGGGATCGAGGTCCTTCATCCGGTCCGGACCGAGGAGCTCCAGGGCTTCCCGTAAGCGGTCCGCGGCCTGGATGAATTCTGTTACCTGAATGCGCTGGCAGACCGGTTGCGTCCGGGCAAGATACCCGGTCCCCCCCTTGAGCAGGCTGACGGCACCGCCGAAATTCCCGTTCCGCCAATGGTGGAGTGCCACCGCAACCTGCAGGATACCCTGGTAGAGGTCGCGCGTCTCTCCCTCCTCACCGACCCAGAGACCTTCAAGGGTTTCGTGGCACTCGAACCAGTCGCCGCGGTTGAATTCCCCCATGGCCCGCAGCAAGGCGCCGGGCGGTGATTGATCACAGCTTCCCATGCTTTTTCCCGCTTTCTGAATCAAACCGGCAACACCGGCGTGCAAATCAGGTAGACAACCACTCCCCTCCATGGTGTAGTATCTTCCAATGAAAAGAGTTCCTGCACTCCTCCTGCTCCTGTTCGTCCTCAGCATCATTTCCTTCGGCACCTGGCAGCTTTTCCGGGGCAATCTCGAAGCGGCCTTCTCTGCACTGCCGTTTCTGCTGGTCACCTACCTGTTCGTGAAGAGATTCAGTAGGGGATGATCCCCCCGCTCTTTCGATTTCCTGCTCTTTTTGTTTTCAACATTGCAGCAACTGGCCAACAACTCAAGAATTATCCCGGTGGGCACACAGCTGTACCTTGCAGTCACAAAAATCGGTGATACAAATTAAACACAACTAACACGACAATGCGATAGGGATGTCCCACAAGGAGGCTCCATGCGCAGCAGGTATGGTTACACACTCTATTCGGCAGACGAATTTGACAAATGGCTCCAGGAAACCCGCTTCAACCGGGCCATCCACCTGATCCAGAATCATCACACCTGGCTGCCCGCCTACGGCAACTTCACGGGAAACAACCATTTCGATCTCCTCAGGGGAATGGAGCTGAGCCACCGCGAGCGGGGATTCAGTGAGATCGCCCAGAACGTGACGACCTTTCCTGACGGCACGGTAGCGGTCTGCCGCCCCTTTGACCACGTTCCGGCCGGGATCAAGGGGGCCAACAGCAACGGCATCTGCATCGAGCATCTGGGCAACTTCGACCAGGGGAAGGATCTCCCGAGCGACCCGCACCGGGAGACGATCATCCGGGTTAACGCCCTTCTCTGCCGCGAATTCAGCCTCACACCATCCACCGCCACCATTGTGTACCACCACTGGTACGACCTCGTCACCGGCGTGAGAACCGATGGCAAGGGGACCACCAAGAGCTGTCCGGGGACTGCCTTTTTTGGCGGGAACACGGTGGCAACAGCTGCCGAACAGTTTATCCCTCTGGTCCTTGCCGCCTGCTCGGCCTGTGTTCCGGCCACCAATCCGTCGGCATCGGCGGATGGCGAGGCGGCAATAGTGACGGCAAACGCCCTGAACGTCAGGAGTGCCACAACGGCAGAGGCCCCGCTGGTCGCAGTCCTGCAGCGTGGCGCAATGGTGGGAGTGTATGAGCGGCAACGGGGATGGTGCCGGATCCACCCGCGGGATCAGCACTGGGTTTCCGGCAAATATCTCTCTTTTCAGAATCGTTAACAAAGGGATGAAACGGGGCTGCCGGCCTTCAGCGTAACGTACGATTGCACCTGCGCCACGGCCCGTTCGACAGCTGCACTCTGCGGCAAGGTCGCGGCCAGGGCCTCGAGAAGCGACCGCTTCTGCAGTAGACGGAACGTCGTGGCACAGTTGAGGTCGTATACCCAGGAAAACAGCATCAGCTTGAAGTCGTTCTGGGTGGCAAGGGTCGCCAGGCGGGCCATCTCCCCTTGCTCAATGGCGGCGAGCACCTCGGACGAGCAGCCGGGTTCGTCGGGAAGGCCCAGGGTCGCTCCGGACGCCCTCTCGGCAGCCGGACGCCGAAAGTGATCCAGAAAGACCCTCATGATGTCCAGCTTGTCCGCATCGCGAATCAATGCGAGAAAAAAACGACGCTCCGGCGGTAACGAAGACGGTATGGCAAAAACGTTATGCAGGGCCACGGCCTGCAGGATCGTCCGCTGCTCCGTCTCTGGCAGATGTTGAAGGACCCCCTCTTCCCGCAGCACCCTGACGCTGAGTCCGGCATGGTTGACGGAATCGCTGTCCCGGAAGGTGCGATACTGGCGGTACTGGGGAAATCGCCCCACGTCGTGGAACAGGCCGATGACCTCCGCCAGCAGGAGTTGATTGCTTCCCGCCCCTTCACCTCCGGCAATGGCGACACAATTGGCGCAGACCTCTTCGGTGTGGAGCCGCTTAAGCTCGTAATGCCGCTCCACGTCGGGATCATCGGTGACAAAGCGTTTCAGATAAGCGGCAAACCAGCTCTTTAACTCTTGCAGAAGGAATGGGGTCATAACGTGAAGATAATCAGGGATCGTGACGATTGACTGTCGACCGCCCCTTCAGCCAGCGGACCAGACGGAAGATCAGGCGACACTGGACAATGGCCGCGAAATAGATGAGACCGATATTGACGAACTGGGTGCCGACCGATTCCGGCACTGCCAGTCTGGTAAGGCGGCTCGGGCCATGGAGGCGGTACAGATACCAGCCACTTACCAGGGTTCCCAGCAGTAACCCTGTCCAGAGAAACAGCTTGCCGTGCTTGGCAGTGGAACCGTTCACCAGCATCTTAGGACCAGCATTTTTTGAATGGTGTGGACGGATGGAGCACTTAGCTTATTCTGAATATTTACGTTCCACATAATTGATGAACTCGTCCATAACAATGTCCGCATCACCCTTACGGTAGGAGATGATGCTCCGGAGGTGGGTAAAGGAATCCACATCGATCTTGCCGAATTCGAAACCGATCCCTTCAGGGGTATGGCGGGCCACGGTAGCCGTGACATGGATGACGATCTCCGGCTCAACTTCGGCCAGACCTATGGTAATTTCTGCGGTGCCTCCCAGCGGGAGTCGCTGGTCGGTCTTGATGAAAATTCCGTGCAGGCTCAGGTTGTCCACCTCACCGCGGAAAACGGTGGTGCCGGCGGTAACCAGGGCCTTAACCGTGAAATCAACGCGGCTGAACCGTCTTTTTTCCATGTTCACCCTCCATGCACCCATGTGCAGTGCGAAACACCCCGTGGCTGGTTAGTATAACGTGGCGCTCTGAAAAAGAAAGGGGCGCTGCCCCTTTCTTTTGATGCGTCATACCGTCAGTCGTCAAAGTTGCCTGCCGGTCCTTTGTCGCCGCCAAGCTTCTTGGCCCGCTCAACGATCTGCTCTTTGGTCCAGTGAGCCGGGTCTTCGAGCCGGCTCCCCTTGGCGCCGACGTCGTAGGAACCCGCCTTCAGGATCGCCTCGATGGCCAACGGCGCCGTGTCACGGCCATTCAAAACCTCGGTCATCATCTTGTAGGCGAAATCGGCCACCCGCCGGGCCATCCGCTCGCGGATCTCCTTCGGCTGGGCCAGGATCTTGTTCTCGAACGGCAGGTTCAGGCTCTTATAGTCCCCCTTCTTCCACCCCTTGTCGGTAGCATAGGCCACCATCTCGGCCCAGAGCTCCTCGGTCATCCCTTCGCCCGGCACCTTGATGAAGTTGCCGTCCGCATCCAGTTGGGCGTTCCCGTAGTCGTTCACCTCCAGCCCCCAGGAGATCATCTGCAACGCCGTGGCCACGTTGGCCTTAGTGGTGGCGGTCCTGGTGGCGATTTCCCGCAGCCGCTCCGAGCTGTTCCCGGAGGTGCCGTGCTGGGCGCCGTTGACCCTGTAGGGAGCCAGTGCCTGATGGATCTCGGCCGTCAGCCCCACCTGGATACCCGCGTCGCTTGCCTCCAGGCCATGGGTGGTGCCGTTGTTCAGGGCGATCCAGTCGGGAAATATCCCGTGGGCGTTCAATCCCTGGATGAGGAACTTAGCCTCGTCCACCGTTGAAAGCCCCTGGTTACCCTTGATCTCCCCTACCTCGGTCTCCAGGCCGGCCCATTTGGGGATGAACGGGCTGAGGGCGAGATTCGTCAGGAGGTTCTGGTCATCGGGCAGATGGGAGGCATCGATGGCGATGGAGGTGATGCCGGCCTCGAACATGGTCGGAATCTCCACCTTGGCGGCGGCCAGATCCTTGTCGTTCTTGATCCCGTAATGGTCGGCATGGATGGCCACCGGCACGGTGATCTTCAGTTCGTTGCACAGCGCATCCACGATGCGGGCCATGTTCCAGTAATTCACCGCGCAGTAGGATTTTTGCCCCCCTTCCGACTTGGCGATCTCGATGATGACCGGGGCATTGGCCCGCTGGGCCGCCAGCAGTGCGCCACGGATAACGAGAGAGCTGCGGCCGTTGCACGCCATGACAATGGCATGTCCTTTGGCAAGCATTGCCCGCTCGACCACCTTGCCGCTCACGATAAGGGCCTTGGAATTGGGAAAAAGCTCCCTGATGTTGGGTGGCCGCCCCACCTGGAGCGCTTTTTCAAAGTCTGCCGTGTACGCCATGCTGTTCTCCTTTGTCGTGCGCAGAATATTTGATGATGCGTTTACGGTAACAAGCGTTTTCTTATAACATGTTAACCATGCGAACGCAAGAGGGTCTTAATGTGTAAAAACAGCCCTGGCAACGGCTTCAGGCCGACGTCAGCGTTGCATACCCAAACAACAGAAAGCTTCATGAAACCTCTTCCATTTTGACCGGTCTGTGCTATATATGACGGGTCAATTTTCCAGGTTTCATGCCTGTCATTACCAATTCATGCAAGGAGGCAACAACGTGAGCCAGATTACCGATGTCTATGCCAGGGAGATCCTCGATTCCCGCGGCAACCCAACCCTGGAAGTGGAAGTGTTCACCGAGTCCGGCGCCATGGGCCGGGCGGCCGTACCGTCCGGGGCATCCACCGGAGAACGCGAGGCACTGGAGCTCAGGGACGGCGACAAGTCCCGCTATCTGGGCAAAGGGGTCCGGAAGGCGGTGGACAACGTGAACAGCGTCATTGCCGACGAAGTCATCGGCCTGGAAGTGACCGATCAGGTCGGCATCGACAACAAGATGCTGGAACTGGACGGCACCGAGTACAAGAGCAAGCTGGGCGCCAATGCCATCCTGGGAGTTTCCCTGGCCGTGGCCAAGGCTGCTGCCGAAGAGGTGGGAGTACCCCTGTACCAGTACATCGGCGGCTGTAACGCCAAGGAGCTGCCGCTGCCGATGATGAATATCCTGAACGGCGGGGCCCACGCGGACAACAACGTGGACATCCAGGAGTTCATGATCATGCCGGCCGGCGCCAGGAACTTCGCCGAGGCGCTGCGCATGGGTGCCGAGATCTTCCATGCCCTTAAAGGGGTTCTGAAGGGGAAAGGGTACAACACCGCCGTGGGTGACGAAGGTGGCTTCGCGCCGAACCTGAAGTCCAACGAAGAGGCCCTGGAAGTGATCATGGAGGCGATCCAGAAGGCCGGCTACAAGCCGGGCGAGGAAGTGCTCCTGGCCCTGGACGTTGCCTCTTCCGAGCTGTTCAAGGATGGCGTCTACACCCTGGAGAACGAGGCCGAGCCGAAGAAGACCCCGGCCCAGATGGTCGACTTCTACGAAAACCTGGTAAACAAGTACCCGATCATCTCCATTGAGGACGGCATGGCAGAAAACGACTGGGACGGTTGGAAGCTCATCACCGACCGCCTGGGCAAGCGGATCCAGATCGTCGGCGACGACCTGTTCGTCACCAACCCGCGGATACTGAAAGAGGGTATCCAAAAAGGGATCGCCAACTCGATCCTGATCAAGCTGAACCAGATCGGCTCCCTGACCGAGACCCTGGACGCCATCGAAATGGCCAAGCGGGCCGGTTACACCTGCGTTATCTCCCACCGCTCGGGCGAAACCGAGGACACGACGCTCGCCGACCTCTCGGTGGCGGTGAACGCCGGACAGATCAAGACCGGGTCCCTCTGCCGCACCGACCGGGTGGCCAAGTACAACCAGCTCCTCCGGATCGAGGACGAACTGGACAGCGTGGCCATCTTCCGCGGCAAGGACGTGTTCTACAACATCAGGAAGTAGTTACCCTTTCCCATCGCAACACAAAGCCCCTGGCTGTCGCATGCAGTGTCGACAGCCAGGGGCTTTTTCTTTTTTCGGGTTGCCAATGGACCGGCAGCAAGGTATATAACCAGTAATTATTATTAATATAATTCCCCTAATGCCTTGCAGGCCCCCATGCGGAGAGAGAGCCTTTGTCCCTATCCGTTACCAATCCAGCGCAGCAGCCCCTGCCACAGGGAATGCTTCTTCGGCAATATTTCGCCCTGATCGACGTGGCGCTGGAACGGCCGGTCGAACAGCAGGCCGAGCCGATCACGGACAAGGCGATTGCCGGTTTACCGGAACTTCTCGACTGGCTGGCCTCCTGCGGTCACCTGGGAACGGCGGCGGAGCGCCGCGAGATGCTCGACCAGGCCTTTCTTCACTTCGCAAGCCGCTGCGACGAGGTTAGACTGCTCCTCACCTGGATCACGGCTGCCGAAACCTATCTGCACGAAGACAGTGGGGCTGCCTGCATCGGTCAATGGATACGGCGCTACGACGAACATCTGAGTAACGGCTTGTCATTCGCGGCACCGGACATGGAGTGTCGGATTGCCGCGAATATGGCAAGGCTCTGCGTAATGGCACTGGAACATCAGGTTGAAATCCCCTACGTACAGGAACTGATCCGTCTACGGCAGATAATGCCGGAGACTCCGCCGGTGGATATCGAGCACTGGCCCTGGCCGCTGAAAATCCATACCCTGGGCAGGTTCGGGCTGGTCAGGGACGGCGTTTCGGTCCGTTTCAGCGGCAAGGTCCAGCAAAAGCCGCTGGAGCTGCTCAAGGTGCTCATCGCCTTTGGCGGACGAAGCGTAGCGGAAGGAAAGCTCTGCGAGGAGCTGTGGCCCAACGCGCCTGCCGACGATGTCCACAAGACGTTTATCGTCACGCTCCACCGTCTCCGGCGGCTCCTGGGCGGCGACCGGTTCATCCTCTACAGCGAAGGGGTGGTCACGCTCAATCCCGATCTCTGCTGGGTCGACATCTGGGCCTTCGCCAGGCTCGTCGGACAGGCGAAACCGCTCCTGCACAGCGAAGCTGCCCCCCCTCTCCCCGCCATCCACGCCGCCGAACGGGCAATCGCCCTCTATTCCGGCCATTTCCTCGCTGCTAACACCGTAAGCCCCTGGGCAATCTCCCCGCGCGAGAGCCTGCGCAGCAGGATGCTCCAGCTCGTCAGTTCCCTTGGCCGACACAAGGAGGAGAGGGGCACGTGGCGGAAGGCGGTCGATCTCTACCTGCGAGGTCTGGAAGTCGACGAGCTAGTTGAAGAGCTGTACCAGCGCCTCATGGTCTGCCATCGAAACCTGGGGGACCATGGAACAGTTCACTCGGTCTATCATCGCTGCCGCCTCGCCCTTGCGCGGCATGGCATAAAACCTTCCCCTACCACCAGAGCCGTGTACGAGGCTTCCATCGAAAGCGGCGGTCTGTAACCCTCACTTTCCCCCACCGTGCATTTTTCTCCGTATCTGTAATCGATCTGTAATTGCCACATGATATCTTTTTAAGAATCATTACATGGAAGCATTTTCGGCTTCGCCCCTGCTTTTGTCCGGAGGTTATGGGTGAGAAAAGGTGCTTGAGGATAGGGAGAATCAGATCATGGAACGAGTCAGCGACATTGATTTCGCGGCACTGTGCGGCGGCAAGGAATTTCATACTTCACCGCTTGCGTGGGAAGACCAGGTGCTTTACTTCCTGCTTCTCGACCGCTTTTCCGATGACAAGGAACAGGCGTACAAGGGGAACGACGGGGAGCCTGCGACAGGCGGTCATACCCCCCCTTACAACCCGGCGACCGATAACGGAAGTGCCGTGGCCACCCCGGACGACGCGTCGGCTTGGCGGGATGCGGGAGGAAAATGGTGCGGCGGCAATCTGCAGGGGCTGACCAGCAAGATCGGTTACCTGAAGCGGATGGGGGTGACCGCCCTCTGGCTCAGCCCGATCTTCAAGCAGGTCTCCTTCCAGCCGACCTATCACGGGTACGGCATCCAGGATTTCCTCTCCGTGGATCCGCATTTCGGAACCGTCGAAGATCTCCGGAAGATGGTACAGACCGCCCACGACAACGGTATCTACGTCATCCTCGACATCATCCTCAATCACAGCGGCAATGTCTTTTCCTACGCCGTGGAGAACGGTGCACCCCCCTGGCGCGGTGGAACCTATCCGGTGGCGGGGTTCAACGACAAGCAGGGGGCGGCAAGCCTCACGTTCCTGAGCTATTTGCAGAATCCATTGCCCGTGGGAAGGGATGACGCGGTCTGGCCCAGGGAGTTCCAGAATCCCGCCTGCTTCACCCAAAAAGGACGGATCAGGAACTGGGACTACGACCCGGAGTTCCGGGAAGGGGATTTCTTCGACCTGAAGGACATCAACCACGGTTACGGTCCCGCCGACAGCTACTCACCCTCCCCTGCCCTGCTCAACCTCTGCGAGGTGTACAAGTACTGGATCGCCGCAGCCGATATCGACGGCTTCCGCATCGACACGGTAAAGCACATGGATACCGGCGCAACGCGCTTTTTCGTCTCGGAAATCAAGGAGTTTGCCCAGACCATCGGCAAGGAAAACTTCTTCCTGGTGGGGGAGATCACCGGCGGCAGGGAGCGGGCCTTCGACACCCTGGGAGAAACCGGTCTGGACGCAGCGCTGGGCATAGACGACGTGCAGCTTAAGCTGGAAGGTCTGATGAAGGGTGAGTCCAATCCGGAGGAGTACTTCAACCTGTTCCGCAACTCGCTGCTGGTGCAGAAGAACTCCCACGTCTGGTTCAGGGATAAGGTAGTGACCATGATCAACGACCATGATCAGGTCTGCAAGGGAGAGCACAAGGCGCGTTTCTGCGCGGCGGGCGACGGCAGCAAGCTGGTCCTGAGTGCCCTGGCCCTCAACGCCATGACGCTGGGCATCCCCTGCATCTACTACGGCACTGAGCAATTCTTCGACGGTCGGGGAGACGGGGATGGGGCGGACCGCTACATCCGCGAGACCATGTTCGGAGGCCCCTTCGGCGCCTTCCGTTCCAAAGACCGCCATTTCTTCGACGAAAGCGGCGATCTGTTCCGCAAACTGGCTGCCATCCTGAAGCTTCGAGAGGAGAAACTCGTGCTGTGCCGGGGCCGCCAGTACCTGCGGGAGATTTCAGGCGACGGGGTCAGTTTCGGCCTGCCGAGAATCATGGGGGGACGGATGCTGTCGGTGGTGGCGTGGTCGAGGATTCTCGACAAAACGGAGATGGTGCTTGCCGTCAACACCGATCCGGACACCGCGCGCAAGGCCTGGGTGGTGGTGGATGCCGGGCTTCATCCGGCGGGGACCAGGTTAAAGTGCGTCTATTCGACGCGGCATGCGGATGATGGCGCGGTGTTGATGGTTCAGCAGAAGGGATTTGCGGGTGACATTGCGGCGATTGAACTGGAGGTGCCTGCGGCGGGGTTTGTGGTGTTGGAGTGAGGGGGAGGAGTGGGAGTTTATTTGTTGAGGGTGTTTGGATGGGGGAACTGAGAAATTGATTTTCAAGACTTGACCCTCGCGGGGTACAGATTTTTTTGATAGATGACAACCTTATGGGCATTTTAGGAGGTGATTATGCCGCAAATCGAGGAGAATCTGCATTATTCTTTTAAGATTGAAGACCTTACAACATATGAACAACCTGAAGAACGACGCAAGCCAGGGGGGCATGATATCATTCTTGGATCTGGTGAGATTCAAACAGTAGTCAAAATCACACGTGTACCGATGGCTGGGGCTGAAAGCGGATTGAAAGACGCTCGGCGGTTAACGTGTGAAGTATATGCCCCATCAGGTGAACAGTATGGTTTCAGTTGTTTAAAATGTGGCGTTAGCCATGATGAGACGGGGCCTTGGTACTACGGTGGTGGCAATGAAGAGGAGTATTGGTATATGACTGCACCGGGTGCGCAGGGTATATATCATTATGAATTCACATTGTGGGTAGAAATGTGTGGTGGTGGAACTTGTTTTACTCAACAGTGGAAGACGCTGAAGAGAAATATATTGAACCGCACCGGCATACATGCATGGGTCTCAACTGGCCCTCCAGGGGATTTTGAGCATGCGAATATGGAACTAGTGTCTGGTAAGTTTTTCCGATTGTGGCCGACGCTGCCGTCAGGCAGTTACTTCGATGTGATCAATTGGGCAGACGCAGAGGCGTCAACTGCGATTTCATCTGCTTCGCTAAAAACAAGCGCAAGTTACGAGTACGAGAATCTGGGGAAAGGAAGTGCCATCATAGGTCCGTCGACGATAGCTCCGAATAGTGTCGTAAGCGGACAAGTCAACGTTGAGCCCAATACTGACGGCCATACCGAGGCAATTGTGGCTGTAAACTTTGGAGGTAATTTTCATCGTGGTAGATCGGTGATTATCCCAGTATGGATGCATCGAGATCCGTTGCCTGGAGAACCAGAAATAAGTTTGTGGCCGTCGCCCACAGGAGGAGCCTTCATTGCTTCCCATCATCAAAGAATCGGTCGGCGTCTTACAGTTGCACTTGGCGCGACGGAAAAAGTGTTCCTTCGAAATGCCGATAGCCGAACGCTGAAAGTTGCTTGGTATCCCTGCAGAGTCTATGCAGATGTATTTATTGAACCAGAATTTGAGACATTCCAGATCCATGCACAAAACATCACTCTGGAGGCTCATCAGACAATTGAAGTGCCTATTACGTGCAAGAACCGCGGGATTATCTTCGTCGTCTTTGCAGCTGGCACCCTCGATGGAAGTTACTCGACAAGGCTGATCCTGCCAGTGCTAGGGGGGGAAGATGACCCACTATTTTAGTGTGAAGTAGAAACCCACGCCCTATGGGACAGAAATAAAGAGAAATACAGGGACCATCCTATTGGGGGGAAACTAGGGACACTTTCCATATTTCCTCAAAAAACCGGGGAGTGTCCCAAATTTACTAGAAAGCGGAACACGGGGTCACGAACACGGGGTCAGGTCTTGAAATATAAGAAACTGACTTTTCAAGACCTGACCCCAGAGGTACTCACTTATGGATGACCGTCGGCGAACTCAACTGGCTGCATATTACCACTGGATGTCGCGCGGGTGCCCGCTGAATGATGATCTGGCTGACTGGTTCTGGGCGGAAGCACAGCCCCAGATTATTCGAGCGACGTTTCAGCTTGAATTCTCGGGACTGGAGGTCTTCCCGAGCTTCGATGTGCCCGCTGAGGCGCTTCAGCATCCCATCTGGGACGGCGTCATCGTCGGATGGAGCAGCCAGTACACTCCTCACGTGAAACTCGTGCTCGCACACCACTCCAACACGCTGGACTTTGAGGGAACTCTTCGCATCCCCTTCAGGGGTCGCGTGCCACATGCTGGGGCGTTTAGACTGCCTCTTCGACTGATCGGGGCCGCCCATGGGACGCATCGCGTTAAGGGCAAAGGCTGGGCCTTCAGCGGGATCGATGCCATCGCTGAGGTTTGGGCGACTCTCTGCGTCGTCAAGAATGAGGATGTCGTGTTTACTTGGGTTGGGCAAGCGGGAGACGAAACGAAGTCGGAGGACCGGACACGGCCGTTCGCCCTCGAATTCGACGAGGACCGCGACGTCTTCTTCGACGCGAAGGAAGGCGATTTCGTCGAGCTTCGCTTCGATCTCAAGGCGCACGTGTGGGCAAATTCTGATGGTGAGGCCGCTGTTGATGTGGCGGACTTCTGGGTGCTCCGCGGTGGCATGCACTGTTTTCCAGTGTATGATTGACCTAACCTGAGGGCGACTACCGACTTTGGTGGCGCTCATTCTGGCTCGCCGGATCGGCCTTGCGCGACAGCCGCCCAACAAGCCGGTGCTGCCGACCGCGCGGCCAGCCTCGCGTCGCTCGGCAGCACCGGTGTTGCTTCTCAGACAGGAGTTTAAGAGCAAAGCAGCAAGAGAACCAATGGGGTCACCCATTAAAAGGCTGCTGTCAACGGCAAAAACGTTCCCTATGCAAGAAAAAAGGTTTTTTCAAGCCATGCTGTTTTCGGTCACCAACATCGTTACCATTCCCGTTATTTCTATCTTTT
>JAJZTK010000097.1 GCA_021849045.1 Deltaproteobacteria bacterium
GACAAAGAACAGGGCCTACAGGTCAAGCTGAGCGGCCAAAATTTACAGGATTCTCCCGGCCAAGATCGAAAATACCCCCTAGCGGGGGACAAAGCCCGTCCGTTCAATGAACGGTCACGGATTCAGGATCTCTTCTGTCCTGCTGTTCTCCTCGTCACAATAAAAAAGCCGCATCGTTTACCGATGCGGCTTTTTTATCAATCAGCGTCAAGAAAGAAGAATTACTTCTTCTCGGCAGCCGGAGCAGCAGGAGCTTCTTCTTTCTTCTCGGCTTTCTTGGCCTTCTTGGCTTTTTTGGCTTTCTTAGCAGGCTTCTTCTCTTCTTTCTTCACTTCGCCAGCCGGAGCAGCAGCCGGGGCAGCAGCAGGAGCAGCAGGCTCAGCGGCGCAAACCACGCCAGCGAAAGCAAGGGCAACCAGAGCGGCAACTACAGAGGACAGAACTTTTTTCATTGTGTTTCTCCTTTAGCAAAATGTGAACTGAATGATCTTTCCTAAAGCAGGGGGTGTGCCAAGATTGCCAGTATCCGGTAATATGCCTGAAATAAAGATAAATCCCGATTTGGGCTTCTGAGATGGCGTTGTGGGGCTACCGCAAATCGTCAGATGATTGCCGCATATGCGGCAAAGGTCGGTGTGTTCCGTGCGGCAGGGTAAAACCTTGCTCCCTGACAACCGCTTCTGTTACTATGCACAATTCAATTATCCCGGATTTGGCAGTTTAAGTCATTTCCCGTTCCCCTAGAGCCGATCACGAAACAGTGCCAAACCGCTCTCTACGGATAACTCCAACAGCCAGGATGCCGGATCATTGCCCATGCCGCCGTTGACCTTACAGGACCCTTTTGTGACCGATAATCATCTTCTTGCTGTGGAAAAACCCGCCCGCTACCTGGGGGGGGAGATGGGCTCCAGGCCCAAAGACGCGCCCGAACTCCGTTTCATCCTTGCATTCCCTGATGTCTACGAAGTGGGGATGAGCCACCTGGGATTCCAGATCCTCTACCACGTGCTGAATGGCCCCGAGTGGCTGGCTGCCGAGCGGGTATACGCACCCTGGCCCGACCGGGAAGCCCAGCTCCGCGCCAACGGTACGCCGCTCACGTCGCTGGAAAGCGGCACCCCGCTGGCGGCCGCCGGGATCATCGGCTTCACGCTGCAGTACGAGCTTTCCTATACCAATATTCTGAACATGCTGGAGCTTTCCGGGATCCCGTTCCTGGCTGCAGAACGCGATCAGCGCTGGCCGCTGATCCTGGCTGGCGGTCCGTGCGCCTACAACCCCGAGCCGCTGGCCGACTTTGTCGATGCCGTGCTCCTGGGTGACGGAGAAGAGGCGGTCCTGGAGATTGCCGAACTCTGTCGCGAGTGGCAGCAAAACGGTCGTGACCGGCAGTCGCTCCTTGAGCGGCTGGCTGAACTGCCGGGGGTCTATATTCCGTCCCTGTTCCGGGTCGACTATGACACTGATGGCCGGATTCAGACCATCACCCCCTTGAAGGATGGCTACAACAGGGTGCGTCGCCGCTTTCTCGCCGACCTGGAAACGGCCCCTTTTCCGTCAGCACCGGTGGTGCCGCTGCTCAAGACGGTCCATGACCGGGTCAGCATGGAGGTTGGGCGGGGGTGTACCCGGGGGTGCCGCTTCTGCCAGGCCGGGTACATCTACCGGCCGGTGCGGGAGCGTTCGCCGGAGCGGATTCTCGCCGCCATCGACGATGCCCTGGCTAATACGGGGTACGACGAAGTGTCCCTGCTGTCCCTCGCCACCGGCGACTACGGCTGCCTGACCCCGCTTCTGCGGGAACTCATGTCCCGCTATGCCGAGAGTAAGGTGGCGGTCTCCCTGCCGTCGGTCCGGGTCGGCACCCTCTCCGAGGAACTGGTGGAGGAGGTGAAACGGGTACGCAAGACAGGGTTTACGCTCGCCCCGGAAGCGGGCAGCGAGCGGTTGCGGCGGATCATCAACAAGGGGATCAGCGAGGAAGAGCTCCTGAAGGATGCCTCTGCCGCCTACAACGCCGGCTGGCGGCTCATCAAGCTCTACTTCATGATCGGTCTGCCGGGGGAAACTGAGGAGGATCTGGCTGCCCTCGTTGAGCTGGCTCGGCAGGTCAAATGGCAGGGGCGCCAGACCGGTCGTGGCGGTGAGGTGAACGTGGCGGTCTCCACCTTTGTCCCCAAGCCCCATACGCCGTTTCAGTGGGAGCCCCAGATCGGCTACGAAGAGACCCTCGGCCGGCAGGAGTTCCTCAGGGGCGCTCTGAAGCGACGAAAGCTCAACTTCAAGTGGCATGACGCGCCGCTCTCGGTGATGGAAGGGGTGTTCGCCCGCGGGGACCGGCGCCTCGGGGCAGTTCTGGTGGAGGCGCTTCGCCGCGGCTGCCGTTTCGACGGCTGGGGGGAGCACTTCAACTTTTCGGCCTGGCAGGCGGCGTTCGCTGCGGTCGGCATCGATCCCCGCTGGTATCTCCGCCGGCGGAATACGGACGAACTGCTCCCCTGGGACCATCTGGATTGTGGCATTACCCGGGAGTTTCTCCTCCGGGAGCGTGAGCGTGCCCTGGCCGGGGAAGCGACCCCGGACTGCCGCACCGGGGAGTGTACCGGCTGCGGGGTCTGCGATTTCCGGGAGATCAGGATGCGGGTTCAGCCCCGCGATGCAGCGGTGGGTACAGTTGCCGCCACCCATACCGAAGGTGCTCTGCCCGTCGAGGGGGTGGACCGGATTCGGATCCGTTTCACCAAGACCGGCACCACCCGTTTCCTGAGCCATCTGGAGATGATCAATCTGTTTAGCCGGGCGGTGAGCCGGGCCGGCATCCCGATCCGCTTTTCCCAGGGATTCCACCCCCATCCCAAATTCTCGTTTGCCACGGCCCTCTCGGTCGGTGTAGAATCTCTCGCCGAATACCTGGATATGGAAGTTGCCCCCGGTTTCGGCGCAGAGGCGGTCCTGGCGCGGCTGAATCAGGCGTTGCCCCGGGGGATGACCGTGCTTGAGGCATGGTCAGTCCACCCCAAAGCGACATCCCTGTCGGTCATCATGGAGCGGGTGCGGTACCGGGTCACGCTCCCCATGACCGTGCCCGATCTGGCAGCCAGCGCCGAACGCTTCCTGGCCCTGGAGAGTCATCCCTATCGAAGGGAGAAGAAGGGGGGCAGCCAGGAGTTTGACCTGCGACTTGAGCTCCACAGCCTCACGGTAGACGAAACCGTCATGACCATGGAGATCGGCCGGGGCAAGCCGCTGGAGTTTGTTGCCGCCATTACCGGTCTCCCCCTTTCCGACTTGGGAGAGTGCAGGATCGAAAAGGTCGCGGTGATTTTCAGGGAACAGGGGCCAGGGGTCGGGGACCAGTAAAGCCCGTGTACCGTTTCCGGTTGGCATCTTCTGATGCCACGACACAGATTTCATACCATTTTCAGATAAAGAACGAGAACTACACACATGTCCAATGAACTGGTTATCAACACCTCCTCCCACGAAACGCGCGTTGCCCTGATCGAAAACGGCACCATTGCCGAGCTCTACATCGAGCGGAGCAAGGTCAAGGGAATCGTGGGAAACATCTACAAGGGGAAGGTGGTCCGGGTGCTTCCCGGCATGCAGGCAGCTTTCGTGGACATCGGCCTGGAAAAGGCCGCCTTCCTGTACGTGGCCGACGTTTTCGACGCCCTGGACGAGTACGATTCGTTCATGGAGGGGAACGGGAGCAAAAAGGAGGTGGGACAGGAAGAAGAGTCCGAAGGGCCGGTCCTGCACCCCATGCACCCCATCGAGGACCTCCTCCAGGAGGGTCAGGAACTGCTGGTCCAGATCTCCAAGGAGCCGATCGGCACCAAGGGGGCGCGGATCACCTCCCACATCTCCCTTCCCGGTCGCCACCTGGTCTACATGCCGACTGTGGACCACGTGGGGATTTCCCGTCGGATCGAGGACGAGGAGGAGCGGGAGCGGCTGCGGGAGATCGTCGACCGGATCAGGCCGGCCGGGAGCGGCTTCATCGTCCGGACCGTGTCGGAGGGGAAGAGCGAGGACGACCTCCTTGCCGACTTGAAATACCTCCTCAAGCTGTGGGAGGAAGTGGCCAAGAAGAAGGACAATGTCCACGCGCCGGCCCTGATCCACTCTGACCTGGACGTGACCCAGAAGGTGGTGCGGGATATCCTGACCGAATCGGTGGACCGGATCGTGGTCGACTCCAAGCCGGAGTATGACAAGGTTGTCCAGTTCATCACCACTTTCATGCCCAAGATGAAATACTCCATCGAGCTGTATGACGAGGAAGAGCCGATCTTCGACAACTTCGGCCTGGAGGTGGAGATCAGCCGGGCACTGGGCCGCAAGGTCTGGCTCAAGAGCGGCGGCTACATCATCATCGAACAGACCGAGGCCCTCACGGCCATCGATGTCAATACCGGCCGCTTCGTCGGCAAGCACAACCTGGAAGACACCATTCTCAAGACCAATCTGGAGGCGGTCAAGGAGATTGCCTACCAGCTCCGGCTCCGCAACCTCGGTGGAATCATCATCATCGACTTCATTGATATGGAAAAGGAAGTCAACCGGGAAAAGGTCTACGGTGCCCTTGAAGAGGCGCTGAAGGCGGACAAGTCCAAGACCAACATCCTGAAGATCTCGGAACTGGGACTGGTGGAGATGACCAGGAAGAGGGTGCGGGAGAGCATGGGGCGGATGATGTGCGAGCCGTGTCCCTACTGCGAGGGCCGGGGATACGTCAAATCCAAGATCACGGTCTGTCACGAGATCTTCCGCGAACTGCGCCGGGAGATGCTGGACATCCGCGGCGCCAAGGTCACCCTCACGGTTCATCCCCAGGTGGCCGATCTCCTGTACGACGAAGAACGGCGGGGGCTTGAGGAACTGGAGCGGCGGTTCAAGAAGCGGATCACGGTAAGGGCCAAGCCGGGGTTCCACCAGGAACAGTTCGAAATCGCGATCAGCTGAGTATGGTGATGGTGAGTCCAGATCCGCTCCAAGTCGCTCCGCTGGACTCCCCCTCACCACGGAACCTATTGGAGAAAGAAACTATGCTCGGAACTCCATTGAAAAAAGGCGCCACCAGGCTCATGCTCCTCGGTTCGGGGGAGTTGGGGAAGGAGGTGGTGATCGAGGCCCAGCGGCTGGGGGTGGAGGTCATTGCCGTCGACCGCTACCCGGACGCCCCAGCCATGCAGGTGGCCCACCGCAGCCATGTCATCAGCATGCTCGACCGGGCCGCGCTGGACCGGGTCATCCGTCAGGAGCGGCCGACCTATATCGTTCCCGAGATCGAGGCGATCGATACCGGCTACCTCCTGGAGCTGGAGCGGGAAGGGTTTACCGTCATCCCGACCGCCAGGGCAACGAATCTGACCATGAACCGGGAGGGTATCCGGCGCCTGGCCGCCGAGGAACTGGGGCTGCCGACGGCCGCCTACCGGTTTGCCAAAAGCATTGAAGAGTTTAGGGCCGGTGTGGCCGAGATCGGTCTCCCCTGCGTGGTGAAGCCGATCATGAGCTCGTCGGGCAAGGGGCAGAGCGTGGTCAAGACCACGGCCGAAGTCGATGTCGCCTGGAGCTATGCCATGGAGGGTGCCAGGGGGGCGTCGGACACGGTCATCATCGAGGAGTTCATCGATTTCGATTACGAGATCACCCTGCTGACGGTGCGCCATGCGGCCGGTACCAGCTTCTGCCCTCCCATCGGCCATGTCCAGATCAAGGGGGACTACCACGAGTCGTGGCAGCCGATGGCCATGACCCCGGCGGCCCTGCAGGAGGCGGAGCGACAGGCGCGGGCGGTCACCGACGCCTTGGGCGGGCGCGGCATCTTCGGGGTCGAACTGTTCATCAAAGGGGATCGGGTCTGGTTCAGCGAGGTCTCGCCCCGTCCCCACGACACCGGCATGGTCACCATGGTCTCCCAGAACCTGACCGAATTCGAGCTCCATGTCCGGGCGATCCTGGGTCTGCCGGTGCCGGCCGTGGTCAATCTGGCACCGGCCGCATCCCATGTTATACTTGCGGAGAGCGCTGCGGGCGAGGTGGCCTACAAAGGGGTGGCACAGGCACTTGGGGTTCCCGGGACCAAGCTCCGCCTGTTCGGCAAGCCGGACACCAGGCCCGGCCGCCGGATGGGGGTGGCCCTGGCGCTCGGCAGGGATACCGACGAAGCCAGGCAACTGGCCGAGCAGGCCGCCCACGCAGTCTCAATACACAACACCTGAGGAGGTTCCGATGGTCTTTGCCGCCAAGAAAGCCGATGTCCCCAATTTCGGGAAAAAGCTGGTGTCGGTGAACGGTCAGGAGATCCTGCTGATCAATCTGAAGGGTGAGGTCTATGCCTGCGAGAATGAGTGCCCCCATCAGGGGAGCCCGCTCGTGGCCGCGGTGGTCAAGGACGGGCCGACCCTTTCCTGTCCGCGCCACGGCTACAAATTCAATCTGAAGACCGGCGCCTGTCTGGACTTCCCGGAGTATACCCTCAAAGTCTACCCGTCCCGGCTGGAAGGGGACGATATTCTGGTGGAATTGGAGTGATAAAAACCCCTTGACGCCGCGGATATTTTCAGTTAATTTACGACGCTCAGCAAAAAATAGCAAAGGTGGTGAGTTACATGTACGCAGTAGTGAGAACCGGAGGGAAGCAGTACAAAGTTTCCGAAGGCGACTTTTTGAAAGTCGAGAAGCTTGAGGGGGCAGTGGGTGACACGGTCGAACTCAAGGAAATCCTGATGGTTGGTGGCGACGCGGTTAAGATCGGAACACCGCTAGTGCCCAGCGCCTCTGTTGTCGGCAAGATTGTCGACCAGGGCAAGGACAAGAAGATCCTCGTCTTCAAGTCCAAGCGCCGGAAAGACTCCCGTAAGCTTTACGGGCACCGCCAGCTTAGAACCGTTCTGAAGATTGAAAAGATTAACGCATAACGCAAGGTAATTTCGACGGTGTCCTACGGGAGTATCCCGGGCTCGTCAGGAGGTTTTTCATGGCACACAAGAAAGGCGTAGGCTCATCCAGGAACGGCCGCGATTCGGACGGCCAGCGACTGGGATGTAAAAAATTTGGCGGCGAGCCGGTCAAGGCCGGCAATATCCTCTACCGCCAGCACGGGACCAAGATTCACCCGGGGACCAATGTTGGCTGTGGCAAGGACTATACCCTCTTCGCCTTGATCGACGGAATCGTGAAGTTCGAACGGATGGGCAGGGACCGGAAGAAGGTCTCGGTCTACCCCGCCAACTAGGATTCCATTTCAGCAGGTCGCAAAAGCCTGGGGCTGTTGAGCTCCGGGCTTTTGTTGTTTCACGTGTCACGGCGCTGTGCATCCGGGAACATTGCCGGTAACCGCCTCAGCCACGAGATATCAAGAGATACCCTATGAGCTTCATCGATGAAGTAAAAATCCATGTCAAGGCCGGCGACGGCGGCCCTGGTTGCGTCTCCTTCCGCAGGGAGAAGTTCGTCCCCCGGGGCGGCCCCAACGGCGGCGATGGCGGTGCCGGCGGTGACGTGTTCATACAGGTCTCACCCCACCTCTCGACCCTTTATGACCTGCGGCTCCATCCCCACCAGAAGGCGAAAAGCGGCAGCAACGGAATGGGCGCGGACCGGCACGGTGCCAGCGGTGAAGACCTGGTGATCCTGGTCCCCCAGGGGACCATCATCAAGGATGCCGAGACCGGCGAGATCCTGGCCGACCTGACCGAGACGGACCAGCGGCTGCTCTTCCTGAAAGGCGGGCGCGGCGGCCAGGGCAATGCCCGGTTTGCCACCTCTACCAACAAGGCACCCCGTTTTGCCCAACCCGGCGAGCCGGGCGAGGAGCGGTGGATCAGACTGGAGCTGAAGCTGATGGCCGACGTGGGACTGCTCGGCTTCCCCAGCGTGGGCAAGTCCTCGCTCATCACCAAGGTTTCGGCGGCCCGTCCCAAGATCGCCGACTATCCATTTACCACCCTGAAGCCCCACCTGGGGGTGGTGGCGTACAAAAACTACCGCTCCTTTGTCATGGCCGACATCCCCGGCATCATCGAGGGAGCCCACGACGGCGCCGGCCTGGGACACCGGTTCCTGCGCCACGTGGAACGGACCCGGATACTGCTGCACCTCCTCGATCCCTGCCGGACCCACGATTCCGACCCGATCCGGGACTTTGAGACCCTGAACCGGGAGCTGGCCCTGTTCAACCCGGAACTGGCGGAAAAGCCCCAGATCATCGTGGTGAACAAGCTGGACCTGCCGGATGTGCGCGACCTCCTGCCGGCCATCGAGCCGTACTTCCGGAAGCGGGGGATGGCGGTTTTTCCCATTTCGGCAGCGAGCGGTGCGGGGATTCCCGAGCTGCTGGACGAGATCGCCCGCCATCTGTGGGGCAAGGCGGAAGAGGAAGAGTGGTAGGATTGCCATGACATTTCAAGAGTGGTAAGATTTGACCCTTGCTGCACAGTTGGTCTCCATTCATGCGCCATGAGATTCTGAAAAACATCAAGCGGCTCGTCATCAAGATCGGCAGCCGTATTCTGACCGCCGGGGATAACGGCCTCGACCGCGCCACGATCGACCGGATCGCCTCCCAGGTGGCAGCGCTGCGTGCCAGCGGGCACGAGGTGATCATCGTTTCCTCCGGAGCGGTGGCTGCCGGCCGGTCGGCGCTCGGTCTGGTCGGCCGGCCGCGGACGATCCCCCAGAAGCAGGCTGCCGCCGCCGTTGGCCAGACCCGCCTGATGCGGACCTACGAGGAGGCATTTGCAGCCTTCGGCGCCAACGTTGGGCAGGTGCTCCTGACCCGCGAGGACCTGGCCGATCGCCAACGCTTTCTCAATGCCCGGGCCACCATCGACACCCTGCTCGGCTTCGGCATCATCCCGATCATCAACGAGAACGACACCGTGGCGGTGGAAGAGATCAAGTTCGGCGACAACGACAACCTGTCGGCCCTGGTGACCACCCTGGCCGAGGCCCAGCTGCTGCTGATCATGACCGATATCGACGGCTTCTACAGCGCCGACCCGCGTACCGATCCCACGGCCCGCCTGGTGCCGCTGGTCAGGGCCATCACCCGGGAGGTGGAGCAGGCTGCCGGCGGCAGCGGCTCGTCGGTCGGTACCGGCGGCATGGCCACCAAGCTGGTCGCTGCCAAGAAGGTGGTGAAGTCTGGCGTCCCGACCCTGATGGTGAACGGCGGAGCCCAAGACATTATCATCCGTGCCATGGCTGGCGAAGAGGTCGGTACGCTCTTTCTGCCGGCCGGCAAGGGGATCAACCGGCGCAAGCACTGGATAGCCTACACCCTGCGCCCCCGTGGCCGGGTGATCGTCGATCGGGGTGCCCGGGAGGTCCTGGCGAAGCAGGGGCGGAGCCTCCTCCCTTCCGGAATCGTCCAGTTGGAGGGGGAATTTGAGCGGGGAAGCTGTGTGCGTGTCTGCGGCCCCGACGGGACGGAGTTCGCCCGCGGCCTCACCGATTATTCCCATGCCGAGATCGCGAAAATCCTCGGCCACCGGAGCGGCGAGATCGAACAGATCCTCGGCTACCGCTACGGCGACGAGATCATCCACCGGGACAACCTGGTGCTGCTGTAGAATCACTGAATTATGAATAGGGGGTTCCCATGACCATTGCCGAACAAGTGAAAAAGATCGCCGCTGATGCCCGCCAGGCGGCCATTGCCATGGCCCGGCTCTCCTCCGGCAGGAAGAATGACCTCCTCATTGCCATGGCCGCTGCCCTGGTCGCCGGAACGGCGGAGATCGTCGCGGAAAACGGCAAGGACCTGGAGACCGGCACGCAGAAGGGGCTTTCCGAGGCCATGCTTGACCGGTTGATGCTGGACGCTGCGCGGATCAAGGCGATGGCCGACGGCCTGCGCGAAGTGGCAGCACTTCCCGACCCGGTGGGCGAAGTGACCAGGATGTGGCTGCGGCCCAACGGCCTGCAGGTGGGGAAGATGCGGATTCCACTCGGGGTCATCGGCATCATCTACGAGTCCAGGCCCAACGTCACCGCCGATGCCGCGGCCCTCTGCCTCAAGGCGGGCAACGCGGTGATCCTGCGGGGCGGGTCGGAGGCGATCCATTCCAATCTGGCCATTGCCCGCATCCTGCAGGGGGAGATGGCCAAGGCCGGCATACCGGTGGCGGCACTCTCGCTCATCCCGTTTATTGAACGGGAGGGGGTGCTGGAGATGCTCAAGCAGGAGGAGAGCATCGACCTGATCATCCCCCGCGGCGGCGAGAGCCTGATCCGGTTCGTGGTGGAGAACTCCCGTATCCCCGTCATAAAGCATTACAAGGGGGTATGCCACCTGTTCGTCGATGCCGCCGCCGACCCTGACATGGCCGAACGGATCATCGTCAACGCCAAGACCCAGCGCCCCGGGGTCTGCAACGCCCTGGAGACGCTCCTGGTCCACCGGGACGCGGCAGCAACCTTCATCCCGCGGATTGCCGCCACCCTCACCGACCTCAAGGTGGAACTGCGCGGCGACGACGCGCTCCGCCGCTTCGCACCTCAGGCGCTCCCGGCCACGGAAGAGGACTGGAACGCCGAATACCTGGAACTGATCCTGGCCTGCCGGGTGGTGACCGATCTGGATGCGGCCATCGACCATATCAACCGCTACAGTTCGCTCCACACCGAGGCGATCGTCACCGGCGACTACGGTCATGCCCAGCGCTTCATCCGGGAGGTGAACTCCAGCACGGTCCTGGTCAACGCCTCCACCCGCTTCGCCGACGGCGGCCAGTTGGGGCTCGGGGCCGAGATCGGCATCTCCACCACCAAGCTCCACTCCTTCGGTCCCATGGGGCTTGAGGACCTGACCACCACGAAGTTTATCGTCTACGGCGACGGACAGGTACGGCAGTGACTGGGGACCGGTAACAGATGACACTCGGCATCATCGGCGGCACGTTCAACCCGATCCATATCGCCCACCTCCGCGTTGCCGAGGAGGTCAGGGACCGGCTCGGGCTGGACCGGGTGGTCTTCATGCCCGCCGCCGCCCCACCGCATAAGCCGCTGGCCGGCGAGCTCTCCTTTGGCCACCGGTATGCCATGGTGGAGTTGGCGGTTGCCGACAACCCGGCCTTTGCCGTGTCAGACCTGGAAGGGAAGCGGGGGGGAACCTCCTACTCCATCCATACCCTGACCGAACTGAGACAGCTTCATCCTGAGGACGAACTGTTCTTCATCATCGGCAGTGACTCGTTCCTGGAGATCGCCTCCTGGTACCGCTACGCCGAGCTTTTTGCCTGCTGCAACATTGTGGTGGTGGAGCGGCCCGGCGGCAAGATCCGTGACCTGATGGCGGCCCTGCCGGCTGCCATTGCCGGGGAATTCGCCTCCGTGTCGAATGGGGAGCGGCTGACCCACCGGTCCGGCTTTTCCGTATATTACCTGGTCGGCATGCCGCTGGCCATTTCCTCCAGCGCGATCCGCGAGCTGGCTTGTGAAGGACATTCGCTCCGCTATCTGGTGCCTGACGCTGTCGCGCAATACATAACCGAACAAAGGATCTATGAAGATGTCCGATAAACCGATTCTGACCGCCGAAGAGCGGGCACTCCAGTGCGCCCGCCTCGCCCTCGACAAAAAGGCCCTGGATGTTACCGCCTTGGAAATCCGCCGACTGTCTACCATCGCCGACTACCTGGTCATTGCCTCCGGCAGTTCCGACAAGCAGGTGCAGGCCATTGCCGACTCGGTCCGCAAGGGGCTGAAGAAGTTCGGCAAGCCGCTGGACATGGAAGGGGAGAAGGAAGGTAAATGGGTAGTCATCGACTACGGCGACGTGATCGTTCATGTCTTCGTGGAGGAGCTCCGGCGGTACTACAACCTGGAAGAGCTCTGGGCCGCGGCGCCGGAACTCCCCATTCCCGCCGAATACCAGTGGGAGAAGGCGTCGCGTGAAGCTTAAGATCCTCTGGGTCGGCAAGACCCAGGAGGAGTGGGTGCGGCGCGGCATTGACGAGTATGGCGGCCGGATCAGGCGCTACCTGCCTCTGGAACTTGCCGAGGCCAGGGAGGAGAAGGGGGCCGCGAGCGACAAGGCCCGGGAGCGGGAAGGAGAGCGGCTCCTGAAGCTCCTTCCCCCTAATGCCCGTCTGATCCTCCTGGACGAACGGGGTGACCAGCTCTCCTCCACCGAGCTTGCCACCTTTCTGGGCAAGGAGCGGGACCACGGCACCCCGGAACTGGCCTTCGCCATCGGCGGTGCCTACGGCTTCGCCGATCCGATCCGTGCCCGCGCCAGCCGAACCATCGCCCTCTCCCGCATGACATTCACCCACCAGATGGTCCGTATTTTTCTCCTTGAACAGCTCTACCGGGGCTTTACCATTCTCAATAATGAACCGTATCATCACTGAGGGACCGAGTCGTAAGGCTTTGACGGTTGCCAAGTAGGCAGAGACTGGTATACATTGCAGGAAACCGGATCGGTCGAGGGACGGCCTTATGGCGCAGGTAACACCGTACGACGATACTATCATCAACTTCATGACCAGGCATGGCGCCTCACGGATCGGCGTCTTCGGTTCCTATGCACGTGGTGAGGCCGGACCGGACAGCGACCTCGATCTCCTGGTCTGGTTTAACGAACAGAAAAGCCTTCTGGGGCTGATCCGGCTCGAACGTGAGTTGTCGGAACTGCTTGGGGTCAAGATCGACCTGCTGACCGAGCAGGCCATCAGCCCGTATCTGATCGACCGGATCACAAAGGAACTCCGGGTGATAGGTCCATGATCCGCGATGATGGAGTCTATCTCGCCCACATACTGGATGCCCTGAAACAGATTTCGGAATATGCCGGGGAACTTGATTACGAGACGTTCCGAACCATGCGCATGGTTCAGGATGCGGTCATCCGGCAGTTCGAGGTCATGGGTGAGGCGACTAAGAATCTTTCCGACGGCTTCCGGGCGCGCCATGCGGAGGTTCCGTGGAAAGACCTGGCCGGATTTCGTGACAAGCTGATTCATCAGTATTTCGGCGTTGATCTGTCGCTGGTCTGGCGTTCCGTGACGGATGACGTGCCGCTGCTGCTCGAAGAGCTGATAACAATAGCGCAGGGCGAAAAGAAGGCCACCTGACACTGCAAGGCCGCTGCAACTCTGAGCAAAGAGTTGCAGCGGCCTTTTTTATGGAGGAGTCCATGTTAAAGAAACCGCTGCTGCTGATGATCCTGGACGGTTGGGGGATCAACCCGAACCGTGAGAACAATGCCGTTGCCCAGGCGAACACGCCGAACCTGAACGGTTGTCTGAAGGAGTATCCCCACACCCGTATCCTTACCTCCGGCATGGCGGTCGGGCTGCCCGAGGGACAGATGGGGAACTCCGAGGTGGGTCACCTGAATATTGGTGCCGGCCGGGTCGTCTACCAGGACCTGACCAGGATCAGCAAGGCGATTAGCGACGGCGATTTTTTCGAGAACCCGGTCCTCCTCGACTGCATCAAAAGTACCAGGGCTGCCGGCGGCCGGCTCCACCTGGCCGGTCTCCTCTCGGACGGTGGGGTCCACTCCCACAATACCCACCTGTTCGGTCTCCTGGAATTGGCGAAACGGGAAGGGCTCACGGAGGTCTTTGTCCACTGTTTCATGGATGGCCGGGATACGCCGCCCAGGAGCGGTGGCGACTACCTGGCCGAACTGGAGGCAAAGGCGAAGGAGGTCGGCGTGGGGCGGGTAGCCACGGTGATTGGTCGCTACTACGCCATGGACCGGGACAACCGGTGGGAACGGGTGGAGAAGGCGTATAACGCCATGGTCCTCGGTGAGGGTGAGATGGCGACCTCCTCTGGCGAGGCGATTGCCAAAAGCTATGCCGCCGAGCAGACCGACGAGTTCGTCCTTCCCACGGTGATTACAGCTGGCGGCGCACCGGTCGGGACCGTGTGCGACAACGACGGCTTCATCTTCTTCAACTTCCGCTCCGACCGGGCGCGGGAGATCACCCGTGCCCTGGCCCTGGACGACTTTACCGGCTTCCAGCGCCGCAACCGGCCACAGCTCTCGTCCTATGTCTGCATGACCGAATACGATGCCACCTTCGGTCTCCCCATCGCCTTCGGCCAGGAGTCGCTGACCAACATCCTGGGAGGCATCCTGGCCGCTGCCGGCAAGAGCCAGCTCAGGATTGCCGAGACCGAGAAGTATGCCCATGTCACCTTTTTCTTCAACGGTGGGGTCGAAGAGCCGTTTCCCGGCGAGGAGCGCTGTCTCATCCCCTCCCCCAAGGAGGTGGCCACCTACGACCAGAAGCCGGAGATGAGCGCCTATCCGGTGACCGAAGAGCTCCTGCGCAGACTGGACGGGGGGACGTACGACGTGATCGTCCTCAACTTCGCCAACTGCGACATGGTGGGGCACACCGGTATCCTGGCCGCGGCCATCAAGGCGGTAGAGGCGGTGGACGCCTGCGTGGGCAGGATTGTGGCCAAGGTGCGCGAGCAGGGGGGGACGGTGCTGATCACCGCCGACCACGGCAACGCCGATCAGATGGCCGAGGAGAGTGGCGACCCGTACACCGCCCACACCTGCAATCCTGTCTGGCTGGTCATGGTGGACGACGCCCGGAAGCAGGCGCGGCTCAAGGACGAGGGGCGCCTTGCCGACATCGCGCCGACCATGCTGGATATCCTCGGGATCGAAAAGCCGCGGGAGATGACCGGGGTGAGTCTGCTGGCGACGTGACAATGGTGCGTGTGCTGCAGCGGTTGTAGATTCCGGAAGCCGTCCGGGGCAGCGCTTTGCTGCCTGGGCGGCTTTTTGGAGAGAGCATCTCCTCCTCAATGAAGAATCGACGAGGCACACCATGACTGCAATCGCCAAGGACATTCTCAGTCTAAGTGTTTCGGAACGGATTTCGTTGGTTAAGGCCATCTGGGACAGTATCGCGGAAGTCCCAGAGGAAGTCTCTCTCAGTGCGGCCCAGACGCAGGAGTTGCAGCTTCGGCTGGATGCCTATCATCGGAATCCGGATGAGGGGGCGCCGTGGGTGACGGTCCGGGAGCGCATTCGAAGCCGGATATTCTTCCTGACCATCATGACCAAATGAGTGAGGCTGAACTGAATGCGTTCGCCAGGATGTGCCGCAGGTTCGAGAAGTTTCTTCAGCAGCACTTTGGGGCACTTTTACGAAGGGGGCCGGAGGGGAGATAGACGATGAAAAAGAGCGAGAAAAACGCCCGCCCTGCGACCAGGGCGGTACTGGAAGACCTTGGTAACAAGGAGTGGCGGTTTGCGGAGATACCATATGAAGCGGAGATGAAATTCAACGACATGCTCGACGCGCGGGATTACGGCAGCGTCTCTTCGGCGGAAATGGAGCGCCAACTAAGGGAACTACTGCATGAGGCGCCCAACTTCATCGACGTGTATCATCACCTGGCGATGCTCCTCGAACAGCGCGGGAAGGTGCAGGAGGCCAGCCTGCTGTGGGAGCGGGCGGTAAACATCGGCATGCAGTGCTTCATCGAGAAGTTCAGTGCTGCCGGCAACAGACTGGAATGGGGCTGGCTGGAGAACCGCCCCTTTCTGAGGGCATACCATGCAATAGGCCTTCAACACATGGACAGCGGCAATACCGAGATGGCGCTCTCAATCTTCAGGACGATCATGTCCCTGAATCCGGGCGACAACCAGGGCGTTCGCGCGCTCGTGCTCGAATGCTGCCTGAAGCTGCAGAGGTACAAGGAAGTCTTGGCAATATGCAAGGATTTTGACGGCGACCACATGGCCGAAACGGTGTATGGTCGTGTCCTGGCACTATTGGCTCTCAAGCGGATTGCCCCGGCGGAGAAGGCGCTCCGGCAGGCGATTACAGAAATGCCGTTGGTGGCGGAAGAGCTTGTGAAAGCCCGCCATCCGCGGCCGAGAAACATGCAAGAGGGGCGTTACACTGTTGGTGGCGCCGATCAGGCTTGGTACTACTGGCAGGAGGCCGGAAAGCACTGGGAGCAGGTGCCGGGTGCCATTGAGTTTGTCCGGCAGTTTCTGAAAGGGAGGGCATAGAGAACTTCCAAGTGTCAGGTTACGGGCTAGACATGCTTTCAGTCTGTCATTCTATGGAGGCCCGAAGTTTACGGAGTCTGACTCAGGAGATTTCTCAACTTTACGTCCTCCTCACGTTGTCTTTTTGTGACCTGATTAGAACTGATCTCCCGCTAGCCGCAACCAGGCCTCAGGACGCTTGCCTGTCCTGACAGTTGCTGTGACCAGTCTGGAGAGCATCCTGGCCAGATCGAAGCGGCGGTTGAAACGATATT
>JAJZTK010000098.1:0-3798 GCA_021849045.1 Deltaproteobacteria bacterium
CCGCTCCGCATCGGGGCCGTACCAGTTCTCGATGTAGGTGAAGGTCCGCCCGGCGCCGGTGGCCGCGATGGCCACCATGGCGGCGATGCTCTGCCAGAAGAAGTTGCGCTCTATGCCGTTGAGGATGGGGGCCACGCCCGGCTGGGAGCCGTGGAGCCGGTGCATGAGGCCGATGGCCACCATGAGCGCCAGCCAGTAACCGGCGGCAAAGTCGTGAATGAAGCCGTTGAAAACGATGGCGGCTTTCCTGATGTTCATCAATTTCCCGCCTCCACGCTCTTCACCTCCCGCACCATCAGCCGGTCCCCCTTAAGCGCCAGGCGGTAGGCAAGATGGTAGACGACCCCCTTCTCGTCGCGGGTCACCTTCCCCGTGTCGATGTTGAGGTGGCGAAAATCCCAGACCTCCCGCGTCCTTACCGACGCGGACGAGACATTCGGGAAGCGGAAGTCGGAGAACGCGATCTCCCTGAGGGCCGGAATCATCCTCGTCCGGGCCTCGCCGAGGGCGGCCATGTGGCTGTAGACCTTCGTGGCCTGCTCCATCTCGGCCACCTCGGTGAGCGGGGTCATGTTGAGGCTCTCGTACCCCTGGGCCAACAGCTGGTTGTAACGCCGGACGGTCTCCTCCACCCGGCGCTTCTCGTCGGCATGCCGGTCGCAGCCCGAGAGGACGAAGACGAGAGTCATGGACGTCACGATATGGACAAAACGGCTCATCGGTCAATCTCCTTGTATCTGTGTTGGGGGAACGGCCCCTTGCGGGGGGCGCCCCCCTTCCAGCATCTCCTCGATGACCTCGCCGCAGGGGCAGAAGGCCTCCTCTTTCCCGAGCCGTGACACGTGACGGCTGATGGAGAATTTCATGTAGGCGTCGAGGAACGAAAAGATCTTCCGGTCTCCCATGGGACCCACCGGTCTGTGCGACGGGACACGCGACACCTTGCCGTCGACGAGCTGCGCCCGGCCGATGATCTCGAAACCGTCACCGGTCCGGTAGCCTAGGTTGTCGGTCTGGACGGCGAGGACCGTCGGAAGGTTGGCGAGATCGAAATGGCGCAGCAGCCCCACCTCTCCCACGGGGAGGGGGCGGCTGCAGGTCTCCACGTCGTAGGCTACGACCCGGGCCCACGGCAGATCGGGCTTGCGCCGTCCGCCGCCTCCTCCCCGCACCCTGTCCCGCAGGGTGGCATCGACGTAGTTGGTGCTGCACTCCGCCATGCCGAGGACGTTCACACAGAAAGGGTCGGGGACGCCGAGCATCTCATGGCACTCCCGGAGGTAATCCCCCCGCGTCCGCTCCCCGAACTTCCCCCGATACCCGCCGCCGTCCACGATGCGGCTCCCCGGCGCGAGACAAAAGCGCAGCCCGTTGGCCCGCAGGGCGTTGAAGAGATAGACGAAGGCCGAGGTGGAGCCGATGAGCGCCACCGGCACCCCCTTGCGCTCGAATTCCTTCATCGCCTTCAGGAGCGCGCCGGTCTTCATGCCGGTACGGGTGATGAAAAAACCGCTCCCTTCGGAGCCAAAGTGCCTGATCGTCTCTGCCATCCCGACGGCCATCCCCATATTCGGGGCGCTCTTGGGAGAGGGGGCGAGGACCAGGATCGGCATCCGCTCCCCCTCGGGAAAGAGGTACTCCCCCATGACCCACCGGTTGGAGGAAAGGACCAGCTCCCGGCCGTACCGGTCGCGCAGGATGATCCCCCGCAGGTCGGGGTTGGTGGTTCCTCCGGTGATGTTGGCCATCACCGCCTTCTCCCGGGGAAAGGAGACCACCAGCGACTTCTTGAAGCCGTCCGACGGATAGGCCGGAATGTCGCGCCAGCTCGCCACGCCGTCCACGTTCACCCCTTTGAGGTCACAGTACTTCCGATATGTCTCGTTCGCCTCGTACTGGTAGCGGAAGGTCTCCAGGCAGAGGTCGTTGAACTCCCCCTCCCCCCCTTCCGACCAGATGAACGAATTGATCCGGTTGAAGAGCTCCCTGCGGCGGCGTGCGAACTGATCCATGGGCGACGGCTCCTACTTGAAGTATTCCGAATGGACCGACGCCCCGAGGATCGGCGTGAAAAAGAGCGCCAGGAGCGACAGCATGAAGCAGAAGATGAAGAACAGGGCCGATTTCTTCCCCGTGAACCGGAAGAAGCGGCGCAGGTGGAGGTGGATGCCGAAGGCGATCCAGGTGATGAGGGACCAGGTCTCGATAGGGTCCCACCCCCAGAACCTCCCCCACGACTGGTAGGCCCAGATGCTCCCAGCCAGCATCCCGATCCCCCAGAAGACGAAGCCGAAACCGGCGAAGCGGCCGGCCAGCAGATCCATCGTCTCCGGATCGGGGAGCCGGGCGAGCCACGGCGCCGACTTGCGCCGCTTCAGGAGGTAGAAGACGGAGAACGCCAGGGCCACCAGCATGGGCGCCAGGGCGATCTTGTAGAACGAGACGTGGAGCACGAGCCAGATGCTCCGGAGCGTCGGCGGCAGTTTCGTCACCGACGGACTGATGAAGATGCTGAGGGCCACAAAGAGAAAGGCCGCCGGAAAGACCAGGATGCTCGCCGGCCGGATCCGCGGAATGGAGCGCGCGGCCACCAGAAAGAATGCCACCATCATGAACGCCATGGAGGAAAGGACCTCGTGACGGGTGATGTAGGGGCCGTGCCCCACCGCCCGCCACCAGATGCCGAGGGCCACCCCGTGCACCGCGAGCCCCGCGGCGGCAATGCGGTAACCGAACTTCTCGGGGCGCTCCCGGTCGAAGATGACTCCCCAGGTATTGGCGACGGCGGCAATGACGTAGATGACGACGGCAGCCCACTGGATGGTGGTGACGAGGATGAAATCGCTGGTCATGTTCAGGTTCTCCCGGCAAAACGATGCAGGATCGTTTCGAATTCATCGCGATAGAGCTTCTCGGAGCCGGCGGCCCGCCAGCTCACCCGGCACCCGCCGTCGGCGTCGCGGACGGTGAATTCCCGCGGCGGGAAGAAATAGTTGAACGCCCCCCCGAGGACGATGATGAAGAAGCCGAAAAAGATCCCCCCCATCCCGACGGTGTCGATGAAGATGAGGCCGGCCCAGCGCTTCACCGCCACCAGCGTGGCCCGGTAGGGGCCGAGCATCCCCGTCCCCCCCCTCGTGAGGGAGAGGTCGGCCACGACCCTTCTCCCCTCCGTAAGCCGCAGCACCAGCTCGGGGTTCTCCCCCGCCATCGTCCGGCGCGAGGCATCGGCGTAGTACTTGGCCTTCAGCCCGTAGGGGGACCAGGGGAGGATGAACTCGCCATAGCCGGCCCGATCTCGCTTCGGCGGGTAGGGGATCGGGAAGATCTCGTCATGGCGCCCCCCCCGTTCATCCACGAGCCGCACGTAGAAGGCGTGACCCTGGCGCTTCCCCTGAAACACCCGGATCCCGTCGTGGTAGACGGTGCTGTTGATGTGCATGCCGTAGGAAGCCGCCGCCCCCGTGGGGGAGAGAAACGAAAAGTCGGTGTAGAGCTGCTTGAGGTTGTCGTTCTCCCAGAACTCGGCCCGGATCCGGTCGAGCCGCACCGGCTGCGGAAGCCGCAGGGAGTGGGAGATGAGCCCCCGCTCCTCGCTGGTCCACGGCATCCCCGGTACGTACACCTCTCCCTCGATCAGCTCCACGAGTCCCCGCTTCTCCAGAAGCACGATCATCAACGAGGCCACGATGGTGACGGCAATCCCCAGATGAAGGAGAAAATTCCCCCAGTAGCCCCAGGGATGACGCACCAGGCGGCGCCCTTCCCCCCGCTTTCCCACCGGCAGATAGCCCAGCT
>JAJZTK010000098.1:3808-16086 GCA_021849045.1 Deltaproteobacteria bacterium
GTCTCCCCCCCTTCCCCCGGCGGGGAGAAGGTCCGCCGGGACGCTGCCCGGAACTGCTCCACGGTCGACAGGGAGAGGGAAACGAGGAACACCAGCAGAATCAGGGCAAACCAGGGGGAGGTGTACACATGGTCGAGGGCGAACCACCGCATCAGGATGGCAAACGTGGGGTGGGCGAGCTGCCACTTCTCCAGCTCTGCCGGCGCGGTCAGAAACCGCTGGGGGATGAAATACCCCCCCACAACCACGCCGAGCATCAGACAGATGAGAGAGATGACCGTGGAACGGGAGAGGAAAAAGCGTTTGAGGGATTTCATCGGGGGGACATGGTCCTCGACGTCGGTATCGGAACACCCGCTGGTGTTTTTCTTACCGTTTGTTATAGGCGATATCCCCCAAAATTTCAACGGTAGTTTAAAGGGTTCCAATCCCCGGCATTGGGGGACATTCACTGTTCCACAGTTGATTAAGGGAACGCTCGTTCACCACGACGAGCGCTCACGGATGCTTTCGTCAGGCTGCCAGCTTTATGGTGGTGCTGATCTCGTCCCAGGGAACGAGATAGAGCCCCCCGGCATTTTTTTCCACCAATCCGAGCACCTCCAGCTCCTTGATGTCGGTGTGAACATTCCGGTATTGACGGTGGAGAGTCTTCGCCAGTGCATTGATGCTGGAAGGCCCTGTCTTGTGCAGAACATTCAGAAGCTCGAACCGCTTGGGAGTGAGATACCTGAGCAGGGTCTGCAGGTCCCCGAAGTAAAGACGTTCGACCGGTTTTTCCGGTCGCCAGCCGGCATCGAGCTTCTCCGTCATGTCGATGGCCTCCTAGGACAACTCTCGGCCCGGACCCGGTCAAGCCAGCCATCTCCCCCGAAATTTCAACGACAGTTTAATGGGTTCCAACAGACTTGCCCCGCTCGTTGTCCTACATCCTCTACACAAACCACAGAGAAGCATCCCTGCCGAAAAACTCAGGCAGCGGGATTCCCTGCCCTCCTACAAGCAGTGGCCGGGCATCGGGATATCGGCTGCGGAACCGGGCAAGTCCCGACGATTTCCCGCTCCTGCCGCTTTTCACCTCAATTGCCCAGACATCGCGTCCCCGTGTGACCACGAAATCGACTTCATGGTCACCATCGCGCCAGTAGGTCACCATGTATTCAACCGAATTGAGGTTGCACAGGTAGGCGCCCACGGCATTCTCCACCAGGCGCCCCCACCAGATCGTATCGCCGAGGGAATCGGCAAAACTCTTAGTGGAAAGGGCATTGACCAGGGCATTGTTCCAGAGCACCAGTTTGGGGCTGCTGCCACGCTTTCTCTGCTGGCCCCGGGAGAAAAGCTCCAGGCCGCTTATGAGAAAAGCCGATTCGAGCAACTTCAGGTAATGGGCAAGAGTAGTCGTATTGCCGGCATCATGGAGTTGGCCGAGCATCTTGGTGTATGAAATCGACTGAGCCGGCAGGGTGGCGGCAAGGGCGAACAGATGGCGCAGCAGAACCGGCTTGGTAATCTTGCTCATCTGGAGCACGTCGCGAGCCAGCACGGTCTCAATCAGGGAATCGACGATGTAACGCTTCCAGGATGTTTCATCATCGGCAAATGATGCAGCCCCCGGATAGCCGCCGAAGTAGATCCACTGCTCGAGGCTCCAGCCGAAGGCGTCCCGGCATTCCTGATACCCCCAGTGGCTGCAGCGATGCAGAAAAAACCGGCCGGCAAGGCTTTCGCTCAACCCTTCCTGCATCAGGAGGGCCGATGAGCCGAGGACCATGACACGGATATCGGAGGCGGCCGAGCGGTTGTCCCAGAGGAGCTTCAAGATTTCACTCCATCCCCGCACCTTCTGCACCTCGTCGAGGATGAGAAGGACCGGCGCGCCGGATGCCGTCCCCTCGGCAACCGCCCGGCGCCATTGGGTCTCGATCCAGGCCGCATCCAGCGGCACCGGGCTATCGGCCGTGGCATATATTGCGGGAATGCCGATGGACTTTTCAATCCGGCGGGCGATGGTGGTCTTGCCCACCTGCCGTGGGCCGATCAGGACCTGAATGACCGGCGTAGGACGGGAAAGAAGGGTCAGGAGCTCTGACTGAAGGGGGCGTTCGTAATCCATAACCCCTTTATAGCAAAAGGGTTTTCTTGATTCAACCAATTTTACTCAATCACTGAGCAAAATTACTCAATCACACTCCATATAGTCTTGCTTCAGACCAAGCGGCCACAATGCCCCCCCGAGGACAATCAAGCAGTTCGAACGCCATCTTGTGCAAAGATTTTTACCTGGAACAGACCGAGACCGCCCCAACCTTCTCGCTCGACTCCTCGAGGTATTCGTCGTCGACGTTGACCGCCCAGAGGTCATGGCGTTCACCGGCCATGTTGCGCGTAGCAAGCATAGGGCTGTTCCGTGCCTTGCAGGTGCTTGTGATCTCCCTTGCCCCGCTCGTTGTCGTAGCGCACCAGGCATGTGCCGTCGAGCCTGCCGCAATAAAACATACCCATATTATGCCGTCAAGCTGCGATTTAAACAGCAGCGCCCACGATGTTTCTGTCGGACAACGCTGAGGCATCCCTCACTCGAAATGGATTGATGATTGGGAAAAAAGAGCGCCATTAGGGTCCAACTTGCCGCGGAGAAGAAGGATACGGAGATGGAGATTCTAGGCGTGGATTAAACCAAGTTATATTTATTTATTATAATTGTTATTTTTTAGTTTACATTATCTTGCAAAACCGATAGCATTCCGACCTTTATTTGCACAAAAAGATTGTGCAATTATTACTTTCTTGGGAGGAATTGGATGAAAAGATTGAAGTTATTGCTGGCGTTTTATCTCGTTGTTGGCGTTGCTTCCTCGGCGGTGGCTGGGGTCAAGCGTGATGTGCCATTGCTTTATCAGACACTTGGCACAAAGAATACACCTATTGCCGTTGGGCTCACCCCACGTGGCATGGCATTCGATGGACTCAACATGTGGGTAGCCAACTATGACTCCGGAACCGTATCAAAAATAGATATTTACACAAACAACGTTATTGCCACCATTTCTGTAACCGGCACTCCAGCCAGTCTTACGTTCGATGGTACGTACGTCTGGTGTGTTTCCGACAGCAATGTCTACCAGATTGATCCGTCGCAAAATTCAGTGATTGGATCAGTCGCGCTGTCTGGTTACGCGTGGGGTTCCGCTTTTGATGGACAATACCTTTGAATTTCCACCGGAGCCGGAACAGTCGACAAAGTTGACGTGAATACTAATACCCGCCTCCAGTCCATTCCTATTGGTTTTGACGGCGCCGCTGCCGTATTATTCGACGGCAAGTATCTTTGGGTCGCCAACAACGGCAACGGCATTTGCAAGATTGATCCTTCTACTGACTCTATTGTCTTCTCCTCGACCAGCATAATGGGTGCTCCCTCAGTGAATGGCATCGGCTTCGATGGTACTCACATCTGGCTGCCTGACTTCAACAACAACGTGCTGAACAAGATTGATCCAGAAACAAACACTGTTGTTGCAACAATCCCTGCCGGGAATGGCGCACGTGGCATTGCCTTCGACGGTACCTATATCTGGCTGGCAAATTCCTACGATGCCACTATTATGCGTATCGACATTACTACCAATGCGATTGTCGAAACAATCCAACTCCCCGCCGGGACACGCCCATACAACTTTGTATTCGATGGGACACACATGTGGGTAGCTGACCAAATTTCTGGCGGTGGCAGGGTATTCAAGATTCTCGTCAGAGGGAATTAAATTAAAATAGATATATAAGTTAATTATAAGCCTTAGTTTCAGACGACACAGAACGGGGGAGCCTCGCAGCTCCCCCTCTCATGTCACCCCGAATACAAGCCAAACACGACTGTTCCTGCCAAACTGCTTTTTGTTGGCTTCAATATCAGCTATCCCCCAAGCCTTACCTACCTAATAATCCACTGCGTCGGATTTGAAGTCTTCCGAGCCGACCGGCTGGCCGCAGAAGCTGATTCGTTTGACTTGCCGTGTATCCAATTTGTCGGTCCCTCCTATTTCCCTAGCGTACTCTAGAGAAACGGAGGCGAAATGTTCAGCTTTTTTTGCCCGTGGCTACGGTTTTCAGGGTTACAAACGGGGATTGCTCCCTCCGCGTCGGGAATTACACGGCAGTTGTGGCGATTACGAAAGCTGGGCATCATCAAAAAGATTGCGGGAACTTATCGCTACTATCTCACTCGGCTTGGTCGTAGCGTCATTGCCGCCTGCTGCCGATTGACTGAACAGACTATTGTCCCTGCCCTCTCATGACAAAGTTTGCTCAAATATTGCAAAGACTCAAGTTGTAAGAAACTAAAGTCCGTGATCAGGTTGCGTATGTCCTCGAATTCATAGGGCTATTCCGTGCCTTGCAGATGTTTAGCTCTCCCTTGCCCCGCTCGTTATTGAAGCGCACCGGGCATGTGATGTCGGGCCTGCCGCAATAAAGGTACAAGAGCCTCAACTATCTGAAATACTCCGCATGAACAGAACTCCCCATATGGGATGTCACGAAATATGATATCAGAGACATGATGAAACAGAATACAAAGAACCAGGCAGCCCTGCTCCCGTTCCACCGGAAGAATCGGCGCAGGTGCAGATAGACGCCAAAAAACAGCCACGTGATGAGCGACCAGGTCTCCACCGGGTCCCATCCCCAGTAACGGCCCCACGACTTGTAAGCCCAGATGGAACCGGCCAGCATGGCAATGGCCCAAAAGATAAATCCGAATCCGGCAAAGCGATATGCATAGAGGTCGATAACGGAGAGTTCGGGAAGACGCTGCAGCCAAGCAACCTGAGAGCCCCGCCCCTTCATAAGATAAAAAACGGAGAAGGCGACGGCGATGATCAGGGTTCCAAGGGCGATCTTGTAGAAGGCAATATGAAAGACCAGCCAGACTCCTCCAAAGGTTGGGGGGAGGGTGCGGATCCCGGGATTGTAGAAGTTTGCTATGGCCAGCATAAGGAATGCCGAAGGAAAGACGAAGATGCTTACCGGCCGCAATCGCGGATAAACGAGGAGAAAGAGGAAGAACATCACGATACTGAACCATGAGACCGAGGAAAGCACCTCGGACGGGGCCATGTAAGGGCCGTGTCCCACCATGCGCCACCACAGGATGATGGAAGTGGTGTGTATAACAAAGCCGCATGCGACGGGCCGGAAACTGCGGCGCTCCATCTTCTCGTTGCCGAATACCAGGCCGTACACATTGGCAATGGTTGCCACCACGTAGAAAAAGACGATTATCCAATTTACCGCGACATAATAGGCAATGCCCCTATCCATCTGATTTTTCTCCCGACAGTTGTGCCTCCAGGGACTCGAATTCCTCCCGGTAGAACTCGGCAAACCTGTTTGCACGCCAGAAAACCCGGGCGCCCCCTTCGGGGGATGAACAGATCGCCACCTCCCGAGGAGGGGTAAAATAGTGCAGAACGCCTCCCAGGCAAATAATGAAGAAGCCGACGAATATCCCGGGAATGCCGCTCAGTTTGACAAAGGTCAGGCCCGACCACCTTCCGATCTTTTCCAGACGGAATCCGTACCCCGCTATCGTCCCCTCCTTCCCTGGTGTCAGGTAAACCTGTCCCCGCTCCGTTCCGGACTCATCGAGCCGCAGCACAAGGAGGGGGTTTTCACGGTTAAGAGAGCGCTTCTCCGCATCCGCAAAATACTTCACCCGCAGCACGCTGTTCTTCCCGAGCTTGTCCGGATAATCCGCGTAGCTCGCCGCATCCGGTTTGTCGGGATGCGCGAGCAAGAGTTGGACAACACTTCGCCTGCCGTCCGGCGTCGTCACGGTAAGATAAAACGCATGCCCGAACTCAAGACGCTGGTAGATGCGCAGGCCCCTGTAATCGAGCGGCTGGTTCACCGCCACGGTGCGCGACGCAACCGGCGTATCGCCATCAAAAAAGGTGAGCGCCGAGGCGACCCGCTTCACCGCAAGACTCGGCCCAAACTCGTAGTCGGTCCGGTCAAGGCGCACCCCCTGATCGAGCACGAATGGCCGGGCAAGGAGCCCCAGATCCAGAGTCGGCCATTCCTGACCGGGAGTGAACACTTCCCCCTCGGCAAGATTAATCGATCCCCGCTGTTGGATCAGGGCGATCCAGAGAGAGGAAACGATCACCACCAGCATCCCGGCATGGAACAAGACATTTCCCCAGTATCCCCAGGGATTCCGGACCATCCGGACAGTCGTGGCTCTCCCGATGCGCCGGTATCCGTGCCTGACGAGAAGGGAGGTCAACTCAGTAACACCCAGGCTGGTCACAATGCCTTGCCCTGCTGTTACGGCGGCATCTCCGAATGTCTGCCGCAGGGCGAGCCTGACCTGTTCCCGGCACGAGAAAAGAAGGGAGATTATAGTGAGGAACAGAATAATGGCAAAGACAGGGTGGGTATAGATATGGGTCAGGCCGAGCTGTTCCGCCAGCGGGGCCAGCCGCGGATAATCAGCACGCCACTTTGCTTGCCCAGCCGGGCCCAGCAGAAACGCCTGGGGAATGAAGCTTGCCAGCAGCATGGACGCCAGCGCCAGCAGGATCAGGGCAAGTACCGTATTGCGGGCGAGAAAAAAGCGAGGGATATGTTTCATGACGACGTGGTTCACGACCGGAACAGTTTCATTGCCTCCGCGTTGCGGGGAAAGGTGATATTTCGGATATCACTATAGGTTCAATCCAGTTCGCGAGTCAAGGACGTCCCGCCGGCGCCGCGGCGCCCGCATCGGTATGCCCAGTATGCTTGGCGTTCCTCCGCCGGTCGATCACCGGCCATGGAATGACCGTATTGGTGCTCTTGCCGCCGAGGGTCGCCACGTTGGTGATGATCCAGCGACCATCCCGGCGCTTCAGCGTATATTTCATCTCGTAGACAAAATCCTTCTCCTCGTCGAACTTTCCCCCGGTATTGAGATTCACATGGGTATAGTCCCAGGTTTCCCTGGTAACGACGGTAGCCTCATCGGGCTTTGCCATGTCGATGTTCACGAACGAAATGTTTTTCAGGGTCGAATCCAGGCGCAACCTCCCCTCGCCGAGTGCCGCCATGTGAAAATAGAGCTTTTCCGCCTGTTCCGGCGTCGCCACCTCCTGCAAGGGATTCATGTTCATCTTCCTGTACCCATCGATGAGGAGCTGGTTGTATCGTCGTATCGTCCCCTGGACCTGCTGCACGTCCCTATCATTCGACGCGGAACAGCCGTAAACCGTAATCATAAATGAACAACAGATTATGAGGCTATACAGGTAATTAAGGCGCTTCATGTTAAACCTCGCTGTTTCGATGCGATGATACCATTTCCCATCCATTGAACCAATGGAAAAGGCCGGGACAGTGCCCGGCCCTCCAATGTTGCTCTCTTGCGGTCAGTACACACTACCAGACCACAGTACTTCCTGCCGAATTATGGTCGCTACATGAACCGTTAGTTGAGTAACAGTTAGACTTTGAAGGGGTCGTCGACCACTTGACAATGCCCTGGAGGTAGAGGGTTCCGCCGCCGTTGCCGTCCGGCTTGTACCGCGCCGGCGCGTTTGTCCCGGTAATCAGGCGGTTGGTCTTGCCGCCGTGCGGCACGCGGATATGGCAGCCGACACAAGGCTTGCCGGTATGAGCACTATCCCGCGAAGTCCATGACCCGTTGGCATTATGACCGGTGGTCGTCGTAACATGGCAGTTGTCACAAAAGCTCGTGCCCCCCATTGTCACCAGCGTCCCGGCTGAGCCCCCGTTACCGCCCGTAGTCGTGTAAGGCCAGTTCTTGTACGTGCCGGTCAGCATCCACTTGACGGTGGAACCGTGTGGCCCCCTGGTCGTGGCGTTATCACTGTCATGGCAGTCTGCGCAGGTCATGACCTGCGTGCCGACGTTCGTCCATGGCGCTTTCATCTGGGTGTTTTTCAACGGTTTCGGCGCAGCCGAATTGGCGTAGTTGTTCAGCGACTGGATGACCGGGTGTCCCGACTTGTTGTTCGGGTTGAACTCGAGGCCCAGGTCGGTCCAAGCCGTAGCGCCGCTCCCCCCCCAGCTGGTGACGCTCGAGTTGGCGCCGGAGTGGCACTTGAAGCAGACCTGCCATTCGGCGGTGGCGGTAATGAGCGGGGCGGTCGTCGTGCTCGGGTTGTAGGTCGTCACCCCGCCCCAGTTGGTGCTGCTCCAGGTCGTGACACCGACGCCGTAGGCACCCCGCATGACGGTGGCCAGCGTGGCGTTCCCCGGCGTATGGAGCCCGGACTTGAGCGCGTGGGGGTTGTGGCAGTCGACGCACTCCACGTGCTTGTTGGCGCTGATGAAGGCGCGGGTCTCGTCGACCGGCGACGGTTTGTGGATCCCGACGTACCCCTGGACGTTGTGGCCATAGCCGGAGGTGCCGGGGTCACCGTAGGTCCAGTAGACCATTCCCGGCAGGGTCAGGTTGCTCGGGGCGCCGGTGCCGTAGTAGTAGAAACCGACCCGCGAATTCGTGGTACTCGATTCATTGGTCAGCATCGCCAGGTCGACGACGATCTTCTCCCCGGCGTTCAGGGTGACTGCCCCGAGGTTGATCGCGATCTGGAGGTTGGCTCCGGGTGCCACCGCGGTCGAGAGCTCGGTGGAGTATGTTCCCTTGGCGATGATGTCCGCCCCCTTGCTCCCGGCGGCCGGGGCGATGCCAATCCATTTGTAGACCCGGTAGCGGATCTTGGCGTTCAGGTAGCGGTTCGACTCGCGGGCGAAGATGTTGATGACCCAGGAACCGGCCGGCACGGTGGTGGTGGCCTGAACCAGCGGCGAGACGAACTTCACCATCGGATAGTAGCTCGTCCCCGACTGGGTGCCGGTCTTGCTGATGATGTCGGCGGTGTAAATGGTAGTCGGGTCCCACGGCGACATGGAGCGGATCGCGTAGGCGCCGCTGCCGGCGACGAAGGTATCCCCCAGATCGCCGTCGTTGGCCGGGCTGGCCGGCATGGGGTTCGTCGGGTACGAAGCCCCGGCATAGTCGGTCTGGCTGATCCCCGGCTTGAAATAGAGCTTGTTGGTGTAGCTCTGGGTCGGGTTTGGATTTCTGGCGCCGTTGTTCTGCATGATGGCGTAGATCCCCTCGGTGCCGGCATCCATGGTATGCACCCCGTAATAATCGTAGCCCGCCTTGGCCTTGGGGGGTCCGCCGCCCGGGTTGGAAGCGGCAATGGAGCTGTGGCAGCGGTAGCAGATCTGCTCCTCGGCCGTCTCGCCGCCGGCGGCGCCGAGCGAGCCCTGGAGCCGCCGGACCCCTCCCGCATGGTTGCCGAAGGAGTCGGCGGAGGAGGTAATGTTCATGAAGAGCGAAGTTTCGTTCTCCCGGGCGTTGTGGCACTTGGAGCAGTTGCTCTGGGTCCTGCTCCCGTCGCTGAAAAACTTCGCCGGGACGTAATACTGGTGCGACGAGGAAGTGAAGTTGTTGTAGGTGATTGCCGGCGTTATGGTCACCCCGGTGTCGTTGCGGCGATAGGTGGTGTCTTTGGTCTTGGCGCTCGAATGGCAGCTGATGCAGATCCCGCCGGTGCCGTCCTTGACGAAATCCGCATTGGTGTAACCGGCGCCGGCCGTCGGCACGACGGAGATGTTGGTCCGGAGGTTGTAGGCCCGGCCGCCGCTGTTGCTGGTGTTCAGGTTCGGGCTGAACTTGTCGTGGTCGACGTGGCACATGGTGCAGCGCCTGGAGAGGGAGTTGGTGCCGCTGACGGCGTCGCCGTTGGGCGAGGTGGTGGTATAGCCCGACGAGTAGTTGCGCATCGAGTGGTGGAACATCGTATTGTCCTGCAGGTCGATGTCGTGGCAGTTGGTGCAGATGTACTTGTTGTTCCAGGCGACGGTGCTCGTTCCCCGGTTGTGCGAATCGTCGACCGGGTGGCAGGAGACGTTGCTGCAGGTGCTCGTCCCCGGCGAGGCCGCGTAGTTGTGCTGGACGGTGACGGTGATGGTGCTGTTGGTGGAGTCGCCGTCGCGGAATGTTCCCCCCGCCACGACGTTGTAGGTGCCGTTGCCGTGATCCCCCGGGTTGGTGCCGTCGATGGCGGTATTGCTGGCCGTCACTGTGGCGTGGCAATTGAGGCACTGGGTCTCGCCCGTGGGGGTCGCCCGCTTGTCGAGGTGGTAGGTGTGGGCGTTCGGCTTGTCCGGTGCGGTGGTGGACGAGGCGTACTGCGGCGCGGCGGCGCGGTAGTCGGGGAACGAGCCGCCGACACCGTGGCAGTCGTAGCAGTTATCGGTGGTCCCCCAGACGGGGGTGGTCTTCGTCACCGGCGTTGTGCCGCTCCAGACGTACTTGCCGTCGCTGTGGCACTTGACGTTGGTGCAGGTGGCAAAGCCGGCGGCGCCGGTGGAGGTCTTGGCATAGGCGCCGGTGACGTTGGCGCCGCCGTAGGTGGCGGTCCCCACGACCCGCAACGCGGCGAGCTTCAGGTCCACCGACTTGTTGACGTGGGTGGTGAAGTCGCTGATGGCGGTGCTGCCGCTGGTGACCGTCACGCTGTGGCAGTCGCCGCAGTTGAAGCTCTTCACGTGCTTGGTGTGGGAGCCGGTGGCGATGGGGGAGAGGGTCTTGTCGCCGTGACAGCCGGTACAGTCGAGGGTGTTCCCCCAGGTCGGGCTCCGGTAGGTCGGTGCGGCGGCATTGAAGCCGTTCGAGTGACAGTAGAGACTGGTGCAGCTGCCGTAGCTGGCGCTCGGGGCAACGGCATTGGTCCCGCCGCTGTTGGCCCCCCGGTACTTCGCGCCCCCACCGATCCGGACGTCGGTGGAGTTGAGCGCCCACCGGACGTTCCCCTGGACGTGGCTGTTGTCGGTCACGCTCGGGTGGCACTTGGCGCAGGCGAAGCCGTAGTTGCCGGCGCTGTTGCCGGCATGGGTGGTGTGGCTGCCACGGCTGGGGGGGACGGCATTGGTGGCGCCGTGGCAGGCGCCGCAGGCGGCCTGGGAGGGACCGCCGACCCACGACGGGCGGTAGACGCTGCCGCCGCTGCCGCTCCAGTTACCGTGGCAGGCGACGCTGCAGCTGTTGCCGTAGCCGGCGCCGGTGCTGACTGTGGTACCGGCCGAGCCGGAGACGAAGCTGTAGCCGTTCGAGAGCGGTCCGTGGCCGCTGAAGTTGCCGTAACCGAGCGAGCCGACGAAACCGGGGACGTTGCTGCCGTTGGCGTTGAACCCCATCTGGATGGTCTTGCTGACGTTGGGCATGTCGCTGCCGTGGTGGCAGGTATCGCAGAGCATCCCCCGGTAGGTGGGCTGGGCGCCGGCATGGCGCAGGTGGGCGCCGGCGCTGGCCGGGCTGGTGGCGCCGGTCGGAGCGGCGCCGTTGACGTCGTTTCGCCAGACGAGGCCGGTGTTGGTGCTGCCGTTGGTGTCGGCGGTGGTCGGGGGGGTGCCGTGGCAGATGTCGCAGGTGGCCCGAAACCCCTTGTCGTGCGGGTGGCAGAACGAGGTGCAGTCGCGGCCGTTGTAATGGTTCTTCACCGTCTGGCCGCTCGGGTTGAAGTTATGGTAGAGGTTCTGGCTGTGGCACGCTTCGCAGACCCGCTGGGAGGTGGTGCGCCCCCCGGCGTCGCTGCCGAAGCTGGTGATGCTGCTGAAGACGACGGCGGTGTTGACCCCGCCCGGCAGGGCCGTCCCGTCCGGAGCGCTGATGGTGGAGCGGAGCGCCTTGATGTTGCTGGCCCCGGGCTGGTGGCAGACGTTGCAGGTAAAGGCGCCGTACTTGCCGATGGCGGTCCCCCAGTTGCCCCCCCACTTGGTGGTGCCGGGGAAGCGGGTGCTGTCGTGGAGCAGCCCGTTGTCGAGGGCCGCCGGAAGCGTGACCGTGACGGTCTGTTGGGCCGGCTGGCCGCCGCCGGTCCCGTCCGGGTCGCTGTAGGTCATCCGGACGTCGTAGACGTGGGCCGGGGTCAGGTTGGCGATGGCGGTATCGTAGGGGCTCGCGGAATGGCTGCCGCTCTTGCTCTTCCAGCCGGGGCTCGCTTGGTCCTGCCACTCGACCAGGTAGGTGTTGTTGCCGTTGGAGTCTCCCGTATAGGGCATGTCGACGTTGATGCTGTTCGGCCCGAGGGCGATCGCCGTGGCGGTACCGGGAACCGTCGCATTGTTGGGGAGGGCGATTGCCGTTAGGGTGAAGGTATAGCTGGTGGTCGGCGGCTCCACGTTGATGCCGTCCGCATCGTTGTACGTCGCCTGGATATCGTAGGTGAAGGCGTTGTTGAGTCCGGTAATGTCGACGA
>JAJZTK010000257.1 GCA_021849045.1 Deltaproteobacteria bacterium
CTCTGGAATCCTGGGCCACGACAAGCACCCAGCGGACAGGACGGCGGGAGACCTTGGAATAGACCATCTCGCAGACCTCTACCACGTCAGAGTCGTTCTCGCGTATCCAGTCCCGACCGGCGATCCCCACGTCGATGGTGCCGCGCTCCACGTACTTGCCCATCTCCTGGGGCCTGATCAGCTTGCAGTTCATCTCGTCATCGTCCACAGTGGGAAAGTAGCTGCGGGACGAGATTCCCACCTGCCAGCCGGCCTGCTTGAACAGGTCTACGGTAGCCTCTTCCAGGCTCCCCTTGGGGATGCCGAACTTGAGTAGATTACTCATGCGAACCTCGTATCAATGAAATGTGTTCCCAACCTGCACGTTGCACGTAGGGATGGTTTTTACGACTTCTTGTAGACCTTGTCCGGATCGAACAATGGGTTTGAATGCTCGACCCACTGGCCGTTCTCCCACTTGACGTAGAAGCAGCTCCGGTTACCGGTGTGGCAGGCAGCCGGGCCGTTCTGCTTCACCCGTATGACCACCGAGTCGGCGTCGCAGTCTGTGTAGACCTCCACGACCTCCTGGGTGTTTCCCGACTCCTCACCTTTCATCCAGTACTTGTTCCGGGTCCGGCTGAAAAACCAGGTCTTCCCGCTCTCCAGGGTCAGATTGAGGGTCTTCTCGTCCATGAAGGCGACCATCAGCACGTCGCCGGTTGCGTGATCCTGGATCACGGCAGGGATCAGGCCGTTCATCTTGGTAAAATCTATATTGATCATGTTCGTGTCCTCTTTAAGGGGAGCCGCCGCTTATCCAAGCGGCTTCCACAGGCATTTGCGTACAAAAAAGCCGGCGCGGATGCTCTCCACGCCGGCTTGTCCTTCGTGCCGTCCAGCTTAGGCGGCGGTGACCGTCACCTTGAGGGTGGCATTCACATCGGGCTGGATCTTCACAACGGCGGTGAACTCGCCCACATGCTTGATCGGTTCGGCCAGCACGATCTTCTTCCGATCGATCTCGAACCCTTTGGCCTTGAGCAGATCGGCCAGCTCCATGTTAGTGACGGCGCCGAACAGCTTCCCTTCCTCGCCGGCCTGGTGGGCGACGCTGAGGGCCAGAGCCTCGATCTTGGCTGCCAACTGCTTGGCCAGCTCCAGGGTCTTGCTCCGCTTGTACTCCAGGTGACGGCGGGCATGTTCCATGGCCTTGGTGTTCCGCTCGTTCGCCTCGATGGCCAGCCCCTTGGGGATCAGAAAGTTGCGGGCGTAACCGGGAGCCACCTTGACAACTTCGCCGATGTGGCCGAGATTTTCCAGATTTTCCTTGAGAATTACCTTCATGTCATTCCTCCTAGCCTGTTTACAGGTTTTCCGGGCGCCTGGGGGTACGGAAATTTCCCCACAGGTCGAATACTCCCAGCACGGCTACCCCGATCAACAGATAGGGTTGCAGCACCAGGAAAAAATAGAGTAAAAACCGCATGGCCGCCGGGACAACGAAGCGTCCCAGCAGGTACTGCACGATCGCCATCCCCTGGAGGAGATAGACGAACAGGGTGACGACCAGGATATTGAGGGCCACCCGATGAACCGCCTCACTCGGTACCAGGAGGGCAAAACCGGCTGCAATCAGAATCCAGACCAGCAGGTCCGGATTCCTGAACTGACGGAAGTCGCCAAACTCCGGCAGGTTCGGCAGACGCGTCCGGAGCCGGTTCACAGCAATCACGTTAAGTCCGGCGATGCCGGCCAGGCTCACCAGGGCCATGGCAGGAAAGATCCGGGCGATCATCGCCCCCCCCTGCTGCATCGCCTGACGCAGCGTTGCCAGGTCATCTCCCGTAACCCCGCTCTGCTGGTAAAGAGCTATGGTCTGGCTGACGCTCTTCTCGATCCCCTTCACCAACTGGGTCTGGAGATCGATGCCGGTTGTCACGCCGTAGACGATGGCAGCCAGCAGTATCGCAGCGAAGGTGCTAGTCACCGCCAGCGTCAATGCCCGACTCACCCCTTTTCCCGACCCGAGTAACGGCGGCAGGAGCAGGGAAAGCAGGCCGTCCTGGAGCAGGTAGATGAGACTGGAGCTAGGATCGACAACGATGGCCAGGGCCGCCGCGCTGATAAGGACGATGCCTGCCCCGAGCTTCGAGCCGTGCTTAACCGCATAGAATATCGCCGGTAAGGGAACGAATATTCCGGGCAGCAAGCCGGCCACCGGCACCGAGAGATAGACGAGAAACAGGGCAAGGGTGCCTAAGCTCCCCTTGCCCAGATCAAGCCATATCCCAGCACCGGGATGCTTCATCAGACCCATTGGTTAGGGCATGACGTGGGCGCTGGCAATCGGCAGCAGCGCGATATTGCGAGCCCGCTTGATCGCCTCGGTGATCTCCCGCTGGTGGGCGGAGCAGTTACCGGAGATACGGCGCGGTACGATCTTGCCCCGCTCGGTGATGAAATAGCGGAGGGTCCGGGGATCCTTGTAATCGATGGTTGCCTGCTTATCGGCGCAGAAACGGCATACCTTCCGCCGCTGGAACGGTCTTTTCTTCCGGGGGCCCGACGGGCGCTGGCCAGCCGGTCTTTCCGGTCTTTCGGGTCTTTCGGTTCTCTCTTCACTCATGACTGGTCACCTCCCTTATTCGTTCTCTGCCGGGGCAGCTACGGCTTCGGCGGCCGGCTCGGCAGGCGCAGGGGCCTGAACTGCCGGGGCAGCCGGGGTCACATCCTTCTCCAGTTTGACGGTCTGGTAGCGAATGACCCGGTCGTCAATCCTCAGACGCCGCTCCAGTTCGGCAACCATGGTGGCTTCGCCGTCAAAGCGGAGATACATGTAGCGACCGCGGGCAAGCTTCTGGATCGGGTAGGCCAGCTTGCGCACACCCCAGTCCTCAAGGCGCTTGATGTCGCCCTTCAGGCTGGTGATAATCTCCTGAACCTTGGTGCTGAGGGCCTTGCT
>JAJZTK010000258.1 GCA_021849045.1 Deltaproteobacteria bacterium
GGGATCGCCACGGCGCTCATGGTGGCTGCGGTGGCGGTATTGGAGCCGCTGATGGCCGAAAAGGCCGCCGAGGCCATGATGGTGGTCATGGCCAGCCCGCCGCGCCGGTGGCCGAACCACTTGTAGGTGGCGAAGTAGAGGCCGTTGTTGTAGCCCGCATAATGGACGATCTCGCCGACAAAGATGAAGAGGGGGATTACGGTCAGGCCGTAGTTGGAGAAGGTGCCCCAGAGTTCGCTCCCCAGCATGGAACAGGCGGCTTGAAAGGAGGTGGCGGCGGCAAAGCCGCAGAACCCCACCAGCATCATGACAAACGCTGCGGGAATCCGCAGGAAAAAGAGCATCAGGAGCATGACGGCAATGCCGGTAACCCCCATCATCGGACCGGTCATGCCTGCTCCTCGCTTTTAAGGAGAACCGCCCGGAACATCTGCAGCACCAGCACCAGGGTCAGCAGGGCAAAGCCGGCGGCAGTCGCGTAGACAAAGGGGTAGAACTTGAGCTGCAGGGTCTCGGACAGCTCTCCGTTTTCTTTCAGCATATTCCCCCATTCATAGACCTGCCAGGAGGCGATGCCAAACAGACCGGCGGAGAGGCCATCGCTCACCGCGTCCAGCACTCTCTTCAGCAGAGGGGGGAAACGATCGGTCAATATGTCGACCATGATGTGGTCCTTCCGGCGTTGGGTGTGGGCCAGTGCCCCGGCAGTCACCAGAGCGCCGAGGAAGGCGACGATTTCGTAGGTGCCGGCAAAGGGGATGCCGAACAGCCGCATGGTTACGTTGCCGGTGGCGAGCAGCACCAGCAGCAACAGTGCCGTACCGGCAACGATCATGCAGAAGCGGGAGAGGTAGCTGATGATGAGTTCCATGAACAAATCCTTGAAATCCGACCACCCCTGGCCTTCCTTAGCAAGGAGGGTGACTAGAGGCGCTGGGAGGCCCCCCCTCCTCGTTGAGGAGGGGGTTGGGGGGTGGTCAGGCTTTTACTTTTTCTTCTTCGTCGGCTTGGCAGCTTTTGCCGGCTTCTCGTACTTGGCCTTCAGCGCCTGCACATCAGCAACGATCTGCTTGCCATTCAGCCCCTGGGCACTAACCTTCCTGATATACTCGTCGGTCATGGGGGCCAGCAGTTTGCCGATCTGCTGCTGGTCCGCCGCCGGCAGGGTGAACTGCTGCAGCTTGTGCTCCCTGGCCGACCAGGCCAGCGCTTCCTGCAAGTGTTTGTCCACATACTCGCCGGTCCAGACCGCCTGCTCCCGGGCCAGATCGTCGATCACCTTTTTCACGTCGGCCGGCAGTGTGTTCCACTTGGCCTTGTTCATCACCACCGCAAAGGAGACCACCGGCAGGTTGACCACGGTGGCATTGGGGGTGTAGGCAGCGAATTTGAAGTCCTGGAGGATTTCCATGGAGGAGATCATCCCCTTAACAACCCCCTTCTGGATCGCTTCCGGGGTCTCGGACTGGGGCATGGCCACGGGCACTCCACCCAGGCGCTTCAGCACGTCGGCGCTGGTACCGGCCACCCGCAGTTCGGTCCCCTTCAGGTCCTTCAGTGACTTCACCGGGTTCTTCGTCATTATGTTGGTGGGCGGGCAGGTGAAGAGCGTAACGATCTTGACCTTGGCAAACTCTTTCGGCTGGTATTTCTGCACCAGGTCGAACAGTACCTGGCTGGCAACCTTGGCGCTGGTGAAACCATGGTAAAGGTCCACCGCTTCGGAGACCGGGAAACGGCCCGGTTGGTAGCTCATGGCGAAGTTGCCGATGTCGGCAGTGCCGGCCGTGACCCCTTCCAGCATGTTCTTGGCGCCCAAAAGCGTGCCGCCGGGGAATGTCTTTACCTTCACCCTGCCGCCTGTCCGCTTCTCCACCTCCTTGGCCCAGCGCTCCATCTGGACGCTCGGGAAGGTGACTGCCGGCGGGAAATTGGCGTAGGTAAGGGTGATTTCGGCGCTGGCCGTTCCGACCAGGGCGACCATCAGGGTGACGAGGGCAAGGAACAGGGTACGCAGTTTCATGGTGCTACCTCCTGATAAAATAGTGAAACATTGGCTAACGAGAGGGAAGATCAATCACACGGTTTGCCCTCACCTGTCGGAGTGGGCTGTTCCTGATTCATTCCGGCATCTTTCGATGATTCACGGCCGATTGGCTGAGGGAGATGGAGGTCGTGTCAGGGGGTGACCGCTCAGGGGATAGAATATCTGGCCGTGCCTCATGATGCTCTCCTTGAGCTTCTGTTCCCCCAGCCTGTCCCAGTGGAGCACATCCAGCGTGAATACCAGAGGCAGCTCATCCAGCTCGTTCCAGAGCCGATTGAAGTCCTGGTCAGCCATTTCCGGGGCCACCACCGCCAGGTCGATGTCCGACGAGGATTTTGCCGTACCCTTGGCGCGGGAGCCGAAAACAAGCACCCGCTCAATGTCCGGATAACGGTCAAATACTGCCGCAAGATCGGCGTAGTGCCTTTCGGCTATGCCGAATATCAGGTTGTCGTCTGCCATGAACTTGCCTTTTCGGCCAGTTGCCGGAACAGTGTCACCGCATGTTCGGTGACGTAAGCATACACGTCATCGGCAAGCTGCTCGTTGTACGTGTGGCTGGTGAGGTTGCGCATTTTCTGCAGATCGCTCCAGGCGTTGCCGTCATCGATCAACCCTGCCTGCAAGGCGGCCTGCAGGGTTTCGCGGGGAGTTCCGACAAAAACATCCTCGGCCTCCAGCCGGAGCTTGAGCATCTTCCAGGCGATTTCGTGGGTGAATTCGAAGCGCTGGATGACTGAATCGCGCAGAAATTCATCCTTGGGCTGCTGCGCCGCTTTTGCAAGCTGGTCAAGTGCTTTGAGGTAGTCTGCAATCCGTTCCTGCAGGCGTTCGGTATCCATGATGCGCTCCTCGTCTCGACTTCATG
>JAJZTK010000099.1 GCA_021849045.1 Deltaproteobacteria bacterium
CAAAGGACCGTGTCCACACCCCCCAGGTTGAGGCCGAGGGTATAGCAGCCGATGTCGCTGGGGTAGATCCCCTTGGGCGCGGCCCGCTTGATGGCGTAGAAGCTGGCCCGGTGGGGACAGCCGGGGCAGAGGGTGGGGCGCCGCCCGCCGCCGGCCGGCGGTTCCGGCAGGACAGGGGCCGGGCAGCCGGCAAACCCGGCGATGAGCCGCTCTACGGTCTCGGGGAGCAGTTCCCCGGCCTCGGGGACCGTGCCGGAGAGTTTGCCTCGTACCTTGTAGCGGTCACGGAGCTGCATCTCGATGACGCCGGTGGTCTCCTCCAGCACCAGGATTTCGTCGTACCCAGCCAGCAGCTCTTCGGTAAAGGCGATGTGCAGCGGGTAGGGCTGGATGACCTGATAGAAGGCCAGTTCATTCAACAGGCCGAGGCTGGTCAGGGCTTCCCTGGCATAGCCCGCCGCAGCGCCGGAGGCCACCAGTGCCCGGCTGCTCTTGGCCTGCGGGTTGATGAACCTGGGGGCGGTCGGTTCAAAGGCGGCAATCCGGTCCAGCTTTTCGTTCAGCTGCACGTGGAGACGGTAGCGGAAATTAGGGGTGGCTGCCCAGCGGCTCGGATCCTTGGTGAAGGCGGCCAGCCGACCAAGGCTTTTCACCGGAGCCGGGGCGATGTCCTGACAGGCATGGCAGACCCGGGTGGTGGGGCGGAGCATGACCGGAATGCTGAACGCCTCGGACAGTTCAAAGGCGATGCCGGCGAACTCGCGGGCCTCGGCCGGCGAGGCGGGGTCGAGCACCGGGATCTTGGCCAGCATGGCCGTGAGCCGGCTGTCCTGCTCGGTTTGGGACGAATGGGGGCCGGGGTCGTCGGCGCTGACCACGACAAACCCGCCCACTACGCCCAGGTAGGCGGCGCTCATGAGGGGGTCGGAGGCGACGTTCAGCCCCACCTGTTTCATGGCGGTGGCGGCGCGCAGGCCGGCCTGGCTGGCGGCATAGGCGATCTCCAGGGCCACCTTCTCGTTGACCGACCACTCCAGGTGCATGGTGAGCCCTTCGGCCTTCTGCCAAGCCTGGATGGCGGTCAGGATCTCGGAGGCCGGCGTGCCCGGATAGGACGCGGCCACAACACAGCCATGCTCCACCAGCCCGCGGGCCAGCGCTTCATTTCCCTGCATCAGGATCTTTTGTGGTTCGGTCAACGCTGCCTCCTCGTTCTTCACTCCCGGCAAAGAGGCTTATTCTCGTTTTGCATCGCGGGTTTGTCAACTCAAAATCCGGTCACGGGAACGGAAAAGGGCCGACCATTCGCTGGTCAGCCCTTATTTATGACCCTGGCGAATCCAAGGTCAATTGATCAGCCGGTCGAAATCGGCAATCAGGTCGTCCGGGTCCTCCAGACCGACTGACAGGCGCATCAGGGTGTCGCTGATCCCGCGGGCGGCCCGCTCCTCGGGCGGCATGGCGGCGTGGGACATCCTGGCCGGGTAGGAGAGGATGCTTTCGACCCCACCGAGACTGACGGCAAAGGCGGCCAGTTCGATCCCTTCCAGCAGCTTCCGGGTCAGGTCGAACGAGTCCAGCTCGAAGGAGAGGACCGCGCCGGGGCCGTCGCTCTGCCTCAGGTGGATGGCAGAGCCGGGATGCTCGGCACGTCCGGGATAGTAGACCCTGGTCACACGGGGCTGGTCGGAGAGCCAGGCTGCCAGTTTCAGTGCGTTTCGCTGGCTCTCCTCCATCCGGATCTTGAGGGTCCTCAGGCCCCGCAGCACCAGCCAGCAGTCCTGCGGTCCCAGGATGGCGCCGAAGGCGTTCTGGATGAAGCCGAGCCGGCTCGCCAGGTCGCTGTCCTTTACCACGGCAAACCCGCAGATCACGTCGCTGTGGCCGTTCAGGAACTTGGTGCCGCTGTGGAGGACGATGTCGCAGTCAAGCTCCAGAGGCCGCTGCAGGTAGGGGGTCATGAAGGTGTTGTCCACGAGTGTGAGGAGCCCCTTTGCCTTGGCGATGGCCACGGCGCCGCGCAGGTCGGTGATCTTCAGGAGCGGGTTGGACGGTGTCTCCAGGTAGAGTGCCCTGGTCTCAGGCCGGACCGCGGCCTCGATGGCCGCGTTGTCCGTGGCGTCCACAAAGGTGACGGTCAGCCCCCATTGGCTGAAGAGGCGGGTCAGGGCCCGGAAGGTACCGCCGTAGACGTCTTCGCAGACCACCAGGTGGTCGCCGGGGGCAAAGAGGAGGAAGGTGGAGCAGATGGCCGCCATGCCCGAGGCAAAGGCAAAGGCGCGGGTTCCCCCCTCCAGGCGGGCGATCGCCTCCTCCAGGGCATCACGGGTCGGGTTGCCGGAGCGGGCGTAGTCGTACTTGCCGAAACTGTCCACGGAGTGCTGGGCAAAGGTGGAGGTCTGGTAGACCGGGACCCCCAGGGCGCCGGTGGCCGGGTCAAAGGTATGGCTGCCATGGATGAGCTGGGTGGCGAATTTCATGCTGTTCTCCTTGGAGGTGTTCTTTGTTCGTTGCTGCTGCGGGAGCCGTGAGGGGCGGGGGGCCGCTTCCGTTTCTCTTCCGCGATTTGGCATTTCAGGTGCATGGGCGGTCGGTGGCTGACCTCACACCGCATACGCGATTGCTGCCAACCGGCCGCGGGAATCGCGTGCGCTACACTCCACCGGCCCCCCGCCCCTCACGGCGTGGTGATGATTCCGTGACGAGCCGAGGTTCACACAATCGTTTAGCAGTTCAGGTTGCTCAAAAATAGTCAGATCGTCGCACCCGCAGAAAGCGTCGAGGAGGCGTAGCAGCGCTACGCCGCACGAAGGCGGCTTCCGAGGACGGCGGCGAGATGGCTGTTTTTCAGCAACCTGCTAACCGTTCAGCGCTTGGTCCAGGTCGGCGATGAGGTCATTCACATCCTCGATCCCCACCGACAGCCTGAGCAGGACGTTGCTGATGCCGAAGCGTGCCCGTTTTCCCGGCTCGATGTCGGCGTGGGTCTGCACCTCCGGGAAGGTGATGAGGGATTCCACTCCGCCGAGGCTCTCGGCAAAGGAGATCACCTGCGTTTTCAGGAGCAGCCGTTCCACCAGGGCCGGATCGGTCACCTCGAAGGCGATCATGCCGCCGAACCCCTTGGCTTGGCGTTTCAGCAGCTCGTGTCCCGGATGGTCCGGCAGCCCCGGGTAGTGGACCGTGCGGACCAGCGGCTGTGTCCGGAGCCACTCGGCAATAGCCCGGGCGTTCTCCTGTTGCCGGTCGAGGCGCACCGCCAGGGTCTTGAGCCCCCGGATGGTAAGCCAGGAGTCCTGGGGGCCGAGGACCGCGCCGGCCGCGTTCTGGTGGAAGTAAACCCGCTCGGCAAGGGCCGGGTCCTTCACCACCACCAGTCCGCAGACCGTGTCGTTGTGGCCGGCCAGGTACTTGCTGCCGCTGTAGATGGCGATGTCCGCCCCCAGGTCCAGCGGCCGGAGCAGGTAGGGGGTGAGGAAGGTATTGTCGACGATGCAGAGGAGCTGCCGTTCCTTGCAGATGCTGGCCAGGGCGCCGATGTCGGCCACCTTGAGGAGCGGGTTGGTCAGCGACTCGACGAACAGGGCACGGGTGTTGGGGCGGAGCGCGGCCCGGACTTCCGCCTCGTCGCTGGTGTCCACATAGGTGAACTCCAGGCCGTACTGCTGGAAGATCTTTTCGAACAGGCGGTAGGTGCCGCCGTACAGGTCCTCGGTGACTATCAGGTGGTCCCCGTGTTTGAACAGGAGGAGCAGGCTGGTGATGGCGGCCATGCCGGTGGAATAGGCGAAGCCGCGACAGCCGTTGTCCAGGCGGGCCATCCCTTCTTCCAAGGCCTGGCGGGTCGGGTTGCCGGAGCGGGTGTAGTCGTAGCCGGTGCTCTGGCCGAGGCCTGGGTGGCGGAAGGTGGCGGTCTGGTAGATCGGGACGGTCACCGCGCCGGTGCGGGTGTCCCAGTCGAGGCCGATCTGTGCGGTTTGGGTGGCGATGCTGGTGGTCATGATTTTTCTCCTCAAATGAAAAAGTCCCCTTCCGGGGTGCGGAAGGGGACTTCTCATATAGATGGTCCGCGCTTCCTTATCTCCCGAAACCGATGGTTTCGCAGGAATTGGCACCTTCCCATAGGGGGGTTGCCGCGACGTCAAAGGGCCTGTCCCTCAGTCGCTCTGGATAAGAATGCTGCTATTCGGTTGTCTGTTCTGTATGCCGTAAATCTATCGGACTCGGCATGTTTAAGCTTTGTGATTCTTTACCATTTGGTTTTGGCAAATGTCAAAATATTTTTCGGTGCCGAGGTCAGCGCCCCTCCAGGCGTCACGGACTCAGGCCGTGCTCGCGGAGGTAGGCCTCGGGTTTCATCATCTGCTGGGTACGCAACAGCACCCGGATGATGTAGGGGATCTGGGCCGGGCGGACCTGGCGCACCCAGTCCAGGAGGCTCTTCTCGCCCGAGGTGTTGAGGATGGAGCGGCGCCAGGTTTCGGCGTAGAGTTCGAAGAAGCGCCTGGCGCCGAGGCGCGGCTCCCAGAGGAGGTGGTGCATGTCGAAGTTGGCCCAGGGCTGGTTGACGATCCGCCCCTTGACGCTTTCATAAAACTCGGTGCCCGGCAGCGGGGTAAGGATGGTGAACCCGGCGCGCTGCAGACCGTAACGGGCGACGAATTCCCACAGCTCAAGGAAATCGCCTTCATCCCAGTCCGGGTCGATGAGGAAGTTGCCGTTGATGCCGTACCTGAGCGAGCGGGCGACCCGGACCGCCTCGATGCTCTCGGCAACGCCGCTGTCCTTGGTCAGCCCGGTCAGGCCGCGGTCGCTCGCCGCTTCCAGGCCGAGAAAAATGTCGAAATCCTTGGCCAGGGGGCGCCAGGCCGCCATGATCTCGCTGCTGCGGCAGATGAGGTCGGTGCGGGTCTGGACGAGAATCCAGCGCTTGAAGATCCCCCGCTTTTTCAGGGCCGCGGCCAGTTCCAGGCTCCGTTCCGGGTTGTACCAGAAAAGGTCGTCGGCAACAAAGATCGAGTCGCCGGTGGTGGCGAAATCCTCCACCACGGCGTCCAGGCTCCGCTCCCGGCAGGAGCGGCCGTACAGCTGCCAGACCGAGCAGAACGAGCAGCGGTGCGGACAGCCGCGGGCGGTTTCGATCAGCCAGACCGGCTTGAACAGGAGGCAATGGTAGCCGCTTCTGTGGCGGTCGACCAGGTGCCGTGCCGGCAGGGGTACCAGGTCGAGACAGGTCCGCTCAGGAAGCGGCGGGGTGGAGAGCCAACCGTGACGGGTCCGCAGGCGGAGGGCCGGCACCGTTTCAAGATTCCTCCCGGTGGCGAGCGCCTCTGCCAGGGCCGGCATCACCTCTTCGCCATCGTCCAGGCAGATGGCGTCGATCTCGTCCCGCTCCAGTGGCCCGGAAAAGGCGGCGGCTGCGTGGCCGCCGACGACGATGAACGCTTCGGGACTGGCCCGACGGATCTCCCGTGCGGTTTCCAGTATTCGGTCATATTCCAGGGTATGGAGGCAGGAGATGCCCACCAGTCGCGGCCGGCTGCGACTGACCCAGGTTGCGGGGCCGGGGCGGAAGCGGAGGTCGGCTATGGTGACCGCATGGCCCTGCGTCAGGAGGGCGGCACCGAGGTATTCGAGACCGAGCGGCTCGACCCGGAAGAACGGGCCGAGACCGAACCGGTCATCGCCGGGATGGGGACGTAGGAGAAGTATGTTCATGGTTTCGGGAGAAAGGGGTACAGATTACGTGCAATCCGGAGCGACTATACCAATTCGGCCACCCTTTGGCCACTGTTTTGGGATGTTATCGGCACTGCAGGCCGGTCCGGAGATTTACGAGATTCCTTTTCATCAGTGAAATGAAGGTGGCACCGCTGGCCAGTTCGTCCTTGCTGATGTTGTGGGCGCCATGGAGCATCAGTATCTTCGCCCCGGATTCCTTGGCGATCATCTCCGCACTGCGCGGTGATAGCAGTTCTTCGCTGTAGACATAGGTGAGGTTATGCTCCCGCATGAGTTTGAGGAGGCCGGCAATCGTGGCCGGAGTCGGCTCGGCGTCGGGGTTCACCGCCTGGGCGGAGCGATAGGTGAGCCCGTAGCGGTTGGCCAGATAGCCGAAGGCGTAATGGCCACCGTGCAGGAATTCCCGCGTGCCGCAGGTCGCCAGTCCGGCCTTGAATTCGTCGTCCAGTTTCTGCAGGTCGGTCTTGTAGGCCGCAGCCCTGGCTGTATAGTACTCCCTATTGGCCGGGTCCTTGGTCGCCATGCCTGTTGCCATGTTGTCCACCATGATCCGGGCGTTGCTGAAATCGAGCCAGATATGCGGGTCCATCCCTTCGCCATGATGGTGCCCATCGTTACCGGCGGTCATGCCGGCAGTCTGTTCCCCTTTGTGCTCTTTTGCGGGGCCAGCCTTGAGGAGCCTGGCCCCGTTGCTTGAATCAATTACCAGCAGTGATTTTTCAGCTACCCCCTTGATGAGCTTCATCGCCCACGGCTCCATCTGCTCGCTGGTAAAGATGAACAGGTCGGCCTTGCTGATTCTCACCAGGTCGTCAGGTCTGGGTTCAAAGCTGTGGGGCTCGACGCCGGGCGGCAGGAGCAGGGTGACGTCGACCTTGTCGCCGCCGATGTTCCTGGCGAAATCGTACAGGGGAAAGAGGGTGGTGACCACCCGCAGCTTCTGTTGCTGCGAGCGGGGGGCATCGTTCTTCTGGCAGGCGCACACGATGCACAGTGCGGCAAAAAGGATGGTGCCGAGGAACAGTCGTTTCATGGTGTATCCTTACGGGTGGTCGGTTGAACGGGATGTCAGCGAGGCAGCCTACTTGTGGTGACACTCGGTGCACTTGGTGGGGCCGGTTCCCTGCGCATGGCACCCTTTACAGACATCATGTGCCATTTCTTTGCCGAACCCCTCGATTTTTCCCCCGGCTTCGGTGGTATGACAAGGGGTGCAGGTATGTTTCATATCGATATGCTTCTGGTGTTCAAAAATGACGTTGCCGCTCTTGGCAGGGAGCTCGATGGTTTTTTGTGGCTCCTCGGCCAGGGCCAGACCGGTACAGAACAGGACTGCTGCAATGATGGCGATGATCCGTTTCATAGGCCGCTCCTTTCGTGATCCTTTCGAGATACTGTGTTTAATGCGCACAAGTATAGACGTTTGGTGGCCGGCTGCAAGTTTTCCATGTACGGTGACACGAGGGCTGGCGGGAGACAGTGTGTATCGGTTATCGATCTGCTCCCGGCATAATCTTTGTTTGCCGTTGGCGCGGAAACGCGCTATCTTCTCGGCGTTGTATCAACCCGGCAGGCGCTGCCTGTCTTCACGAGGTGCCGGATGCGTAACATTCATTTTACACTGTTGGTCGCACTTATTCTGGCAGCGTCTGTTGCTATGCCTGTGGCTGCCCGCGCCGGTGAACCGGCTACTGTTGCCGTGCCCGTACCACCCGCCGTACCGGTTTCGGCCCCAGCCGTTGTACCTGCTCCGGAACCGAAAAAGGTCGAACCGCCCCTGGTAGCCCCGACCGTTCGGATCGGCTATGCTGACATCACCCGGATCGGCAGCGAATCAGCACCCGGCAAGGCTGCCCAGGCGCGCTTCAAGGCAAAGGCCGACAAGTACCAGGCACAGATCACCGCCAAACAGAAGCAGCTGGAAAAGCAGAAGGCCGCTATCGAGGCGAAACTGCCGTCGCTTCTGCCGGAGCAGCGGGCCGCCAAGGCCAAGGAGTTCGAAAAGAAGGTGGATGACTACCGCCGGTTCGTACAGAACGCCGAAAAAGAGCTCAAGCCGCTGGAAGAGGAACTGACCCGTTCTCTGTTCGGCGAGATTGAAAAGGTGGTCACCGATTATGCCAAGGACAACGGCTTTGCCGCCATCGTGGCGAAGAAGGAACTGCTCTACCAGGGGAGCAGTGTCACGGTGCAGGACGTGACCGACGATATCCTCAAGCTGGTGAATGAAAAAGGGCAGAAGAAGTAGGAATTCTACCGCCTGTGGCGGAATGGACCCGGTCGGTGTCCGCCGTCGAACCCCCTGAACCGGCCGTCACCCCGGAACTCATGGCGCGGGTAGAGATAGCTGCCATGTCCGCCGTCGAAGCGAAATATGAAATAGCCGGGCGGCCAGGCGTAATAGGGGTAGTAGTAAGAGTAATAGTAAGGGTAGTAGGGATAGCTGTACCGGTAGTAGGGTTCGTAGAAATAGTCGCGCTCTTCATCGATCCAGTCCGGATCATAGCCTCGCTCGGTGCCGTATTCCTTCCAAAGCTGGATCTCCTTGACGGCGAGCACTGGCAGGACCTGTTCTTCGCCTCCCCGTTTCACCACCTTCCTGCCGGTCACCGTGCCGACAATGGCCACCAGATTTCCTTCGCGGTAGATGGAGATATTGAGCGGCTCCTTGCTGGTGGCGATGAAGCTGCCCGGAGAACTGAACGAATCGTCGGGCTTGTGCCGGGCATCCAGGGGCAGCTGGGCAATCTCCAGGCTTTTGGGCCTGGCCAGGACGATGGTTCCGCCCAGCAGCAGCTGTTTGCCGACGTATCTGGCCGGGTTGTCCCGCAGTTCGTCAAAGGTGATGGTGTCGTCCACCAGGTCCAGGGCCTTTTCACTGAAGCCGAAGCTGATGCCCGTCATCAGCAGCCAAAGCAGCACAGAGATGATCCGTTTCATGGCGCACCTCGTTGGGGTTGGTTCCCTGCTGAAATGATAGCCCGAAACGACCGGCAGTCAATGCATCCTACCGGGCACACTGGCCGTAATTGCAGAATATTGTCATGTGGTTATGCCGGTTTCGGTGCCTCCATACCCACGGGTCTGCTCCAGCAGAAAGTCGACGAAGGCCCGGTTCGGCCGGGAAAGATAGGCATGCTTCTTCCAGGCGATCATCAGGTCGAGATGGAGCGGCGGATCGAAGGAGACCGCGACGAGGTCGTTGTCATTCGCCACTACCATTCTCAGGAACAGGGTGATCCCCAAGCCGTCCCTGACCAGCGGCTTGATGAGCGAATACAGGTTCGTCTCGAAAACGATGTTGGGCGTTCCGCCTTTCTCCCGCAGCTCCTCGAAGAACAGTTCACGCAGGTAGTATCCCTCTTTGAAAAATACCAGCGGTTCTCCAATGAACTCCGTGAAGGGCACTGAGCGGCGTTTCGCGAACGGATGGCCGGGGGGAACGCAGATTACCACTTCCTCCTGCAGAAAGTGGCGGCATTCCAGGGTATCTGGAACTGAGCGGCCGGCGATGACCCCCATGTCCAGCTCTCCCTGGCTGATCATCTTCTGGAGCCGCCAGGTCCCTTCACCCTGAACCGACAGGTGCAGGGCGGGATAGCGTCTGGTGAAGTCGCGGATGATGGTCGGGAAGAAGTAGGCGCTCAGCATGGGGGGGATGCCGACCCTCACCTCCCCCTTGCCGAGGCCCCGCAGTTCGGCCATCTCCTGCTCCGCCGACTCCAGGTCGCCCAGAATCCTCCGGGCATGTTCCCGGAAAATCTCACCTTCGGCCGTGAGTGAAACCTTACGGTCCTGCCGGTTGAACAGGACCAGTTCCAGGGTCTCTTCCAGCTTCCGGATCGCCATGCTGACAGCGGGCTGGGCGACGTGGAGCTGCTCCGCCGCCCGGGTGAAGCTGCCGAGCCGGGCGATTTCAAGAAAGTAGCGGAGTTGCCGTATTTCCATGTTCATTCCTATCAATCAATAATATTTACCTTAACTATAATTATAATATATTTTTCTTATTCATTGGCAACTGCTACGGTTGTTTTCATGAGAGCAGTTCAGCGGACTCCGCGTGAATCAACGTAGTGCTTGTTCGGCAGCGGGGATAGGCGGGGAGTGGGGGCGTTTGAACGAAGGTGTCGGCGATCCGTCCGACAGCGGCAGGGAACGGGGCAGGCCATGACAGGTGACTGTGCAGCAACATTTGAGAGCGGACTGATCCGTAGCGGTACGAAAACCTTTCGGCATGTCAACCTGGCCCTCTTTGCCTCCGGTTTCGTGACCTTTGTTTCCCTCTACGCGGTCCAGCCTCTCCTGCCGGTGTTCGCCCGTGAATTCGGGGTTTCGCCGGCGTACGCCAGTCTGCCGCTCTCCATTGCCACCGGTGCCATGGCGGTCTGCATGCTGGTTGCCGGCACCGTCTCGGAAACGTGGGGCCGCAAGCCGATCATGACCGTTTCCCTGGTGCTCACGTCGCTCCTGGCGATCCTGACCGCGTTCAGCCAGACCTTCACCTCCCTGGTTATCGTGCGACTGCTCCAGGGGATCGTGCTGAGCGGGCTCCCGTCGGTGGCCCTGGCCTACCTGAACGAGGAAATCGATCAGGCCTCGGTCGGTGCGGCCGTGGGGCTGTACATCAGCGGGAATGCCATCGGCGGCGTGACCGGCCGCATTCTCACGGCCGTTCTGACCGACTTCTTTTCCTGGCGCGTTGCCCTCGGCACCATCGGGGTCATCTGCCTGGGACTTACCCTGGTGTTCACCTATACCCTGCCGCCGCCCACCAGGCTGAAACGGCGTCCGTTCGAGGTCGGATACCTGGTTACCTCGCTGGTGCAGCATCTGCGGGAGCCGGGGCTGGCCAGCCTGTTCGGCCTGGCCTTTGTGGCCATGGGGTGTTTCGTTACCCTTTACAACTACCTGACCTTCAGGCTGATTGCGCCCCCCTATAGCCTGAGTCAAACCATCGTCAGCCTGGTCTTTGTCGTCTATTTCATCGGTTCGGGGAGTGCCACCACGGCAGGCCGGCTGGTCAACCGGTTTGGCCGCAGCGCCATCATCCGGTTCTCCCTCGTTGTCATGCTCGCCGGTGCCCTGCTCACCCTGGCACAGCCGCTTTTCTGGGTCATCGCCGGCGTGGCGCTCTTTACCGGCGGCTTCTTCGGTGCCCACGCCGTTGCCTCCGGCTGGGTGGGGAGACGGGCGAAAACGGCCCTGGCCCAGGCTTCGTCGCTCTACTTCTTTTTCTACTACCTGGGTTCCAGTATCTCCGGCACGATGGGGGGGTATTTCTGGCTACATTGGGGATGGTACGGGGTGGCGGGTCTTATCGGCGTGCTGATTGCGGCGGCCCTTGCCATCACGATACGGCTGTCGCGCCTGGTGGAGGTGTAGTGGTGGGGTTACTGCCCGGACTGTTCCCTGATCCCCTCCAGCTCTTCCCACCTCTGATAAGCCGCGGCCAGTTCATGTTCCAAAAGTTCCAGCCGGGCATTGATCGTCGCCACCTCGGTGCCGGCGGTCCGGTAGAAGACCGGATCGGCAAGGTTTCGGTGCAGGGTTTCCTGCTCTTCCTCCAGCCCGGCGATCCGCTCCGGCAAAGATTCCAGTTCCCGCTCCTCTTTGAAGGTGAGCTTTTTGGGCCGGTCGGCAGCCTTGCGCGGTTTTTCCGGCACCGGCTTCACTGCTGCCGGCGCGGCCGGGGCCTCGGCTGCTGCCTGCCGCAACCAGTCGGCATATCCTCCCACGTACTCCCGAACAGTCCCGTCCCCTTTCAGGACCAGGGTGCTGGTCACCACATTGTCCAGGAACTCCCGGTCATGGCTCACCAGGAGCAGGGTGCCGGAGTATTCGGCGAGCAGCTCCTCCAGCAGGTCCAGGGTCTCGGCATCCAGGTCGTTGGTCGGTTCGTCCATTACCAGCAAATTGGACGGCTTGCTGAAGAGCTTGGCCAGGAGGAGGCGGTTACGCTCGCCGCCTGAAAGTATCCGTACCGGGGTCCGTGCCCGGTCCGGGGAAAAGAGGAAATCCTGCAGGTAGCCGATGATATGGCGGGGTTTGCCGTTGATCATCAGGGTGTCGTTCCCCTCGCCCACGTTGTCCTGGACGCTCTTGTCCAGGTCGAGCTGCTCCCGCAACTGGTCGAAGTAGAGGACCTCCCGGCGGCTGCCGAGCTGTATCGTCCCTTCCCGGGGTTCCAGCTGTCCCAGCAGCAGCCGGAGCAGGGTGGTCTTGCCCGAGCCGTTCGGGCCGATGATCCCCACCCGGTCGCCCCGCATGATGGTGGTGGTCAGATTACGGATGACCGGCTGGCCGTCAAACGCAAAGGTGGCACCTTCCGCTTCGACCACCAGGGCTCCGGACCGGTCCGCCTCCTGCGCCTGGAGTTTCACCCGGCCGGTCCGCTCCCGCCGCTGCCGCCGCTCCTCCCGCATCTTCTTCAGCGCCCTGACCCGTCCTTCGTTGCGGGTCCGGCGGGCCTTGATTCCCTGCCGCACCCAGACTTCCTCCTGGGCCAGTTTCTTGTCGAACAGGGCCTGGCGGGTGACCTCGGCTGCAAGCAGCTCTTCGCGCCGCTCCACGAACGCTTCATACCCGCAGGAAAAGGCGTAAAGCTTGCCCCGGTCCAGTTCGGCGATCCGGTTGGCGAGGCGCCGGGCAAAGGCCCGGTCGTGGGTGACGAACAGGAAGGTCTTGACCTGCTTGAGAAGGAACTCCTCCAGCCAGACGATGGTATCAATGTCCAGGTGGTTGGTCGGCTCGTCCAGGAGCAGGATGTCGGGCGCCCCCACCAGCGCCCTGGCCAACAGGGCGCGGCGCTTCGTGCCGCCGGAGAGGGTGGCGAACAGGGCATCGGGGTCGAGAGTGAGTCGGCTGAGTATCCGCTCCACCTCCTGGTGCAGGAGCCAGCCACCGGTTTCTTCCAGCGCCTTCTGCAACTGCTCCAGACGGTTGAGGAGTTCCGGGCTCGTCTCGGCTGACAGCTGGTGGCTGACCTGGTGATACTCGGCCAGGAGATCGGTGGCCGCACCCATGCCGCTGGCCACCACATCAAAGACAGTTCCTTCGAGCCCATGGGGGATCTCCTGGGAGACCAGGGCCACCTTGAGCCCCTGTTGCCGGTCGATGTCGCCTGATTCAGGCGGAAGTTCGCCGCTGATGACCTTCAGCAGGGTCGACTTGCCGGTGCCGTTGCGCCCCAGCAGGCAGAGCCGGTCGCCCGGCTCCAGTTGCAGCGAGATGCCGTCGAAGAGCGGCGGCCCGCCAAAGGCGAGGGAGATGTTGCGCAGGGAAATCAGTGACACGGGAACTCCTGATCGATAGAGGTTCGGAAAAGTCCCATCATCGCTTTTTTGCCGCAACTCGTCAACTGTCGACAAACGAAAAGGGAGGAGCGCGTGGCCCCTCCCTTTTCGTTTGTGGCAGAATTTTCGCCAGGGTACGGCTAGTTGGCGTTCACGAACGCAGCTACATTGGTTATGTCGGTAGCGGAGAGGGTGATCCCGTTGTGTCCCACAACGCCGGCAGTGGGGAATTTGCCGCTGATCAGGCTCCCCTTGCCGGAGAGGTTGGGTGCAAAACCGGCCGTGTCATAGGTGCCGAGGGTGTGGCAGACGGCGCAGTTGGTGTCGTAGACCGCCTTGCCCGGCAGGGGTGCCGGCGCAGGGGCGGGTGCAGGTGCCGGTGCCGGTGCCGGTGCAGGTGCCGGTGCAGGTGCCGGTGCAGGTGCAGGTGCAGGTGCAGGTGCCGGTGCAGGCGTCGGCGTTGTGGCCAAGGCAGCGGCTATGGCCTTGACCTCTGCAGCTGTCAGAATGCGGCTGGCAAAGGGAGGCGCGGCCATGCGGGTCTGGATCTGTGCCGCGGTAGCCCCTTTCTTGGCGGATGTGGCCAGGGGATTATGGCAGGATGCGCAGTTGGCGGCATACAGGGCTGCCCCGTCCGGTGCAGGTGCAGGGGCAGGTGACGGTGCGGGGGTAGGGGGCAACGTCGGGCCGGAAAGGATGGTCACGTTGGTGGCCACGACGATCCCGTTGGCGATAAACCCTTCCACCTGGACCCGGACGTTGTTCGCCAGGCCGGTCAGGCCGAGCGCGGAGGCATCCACGGTAATGCCGTCAACCATGAAGCTGGACGGCGATGCGAAGCTGGTCACCATCCCCTGCAGGCGGACGCTTTGGCCTTCTTCAGGCTCGATTTCGGCCTTCTTAACCTCGATTTCGGATGCGGCCAGGGTTCCGGTCAGGCCGGAGAGGGTCCCCTCGACCTTTACATAGGCCCCTACCGCGAGCAGTGACGGCAGCTTCTTGCCTGAGGTCACCTGAAGGGAGCCGATAGCGAACGACTGGTCGGCAACGCCGGTCACCGTTCCCCGGATCTTCACCGGGGTACTGTTGGCAACAAATGGGGCGGACCTCTTGTGGATGCGGGTCGCCTGGATGATCCCCCCCTCGCCGGGGAGGCCGTCGATTTTCACCATGTCGCCGGCCGCGAGCGCTGCCAGGCCGGTGATACCGCTGAAACGGGTGGAGGCGTCCACGAGCACAGTCTGGCCGAGGATGGTCAGCTTCCCTCCGGCCGTGTCGACAACGGCAACCGGCCCCTTCAGCAGGTTCTCGTGATGTATTTCCCGCGCGGCACCCTTCTTCCCGTCATGTTCGCCGCGGATCTCGACCACCATCCCCACCTGGAGCTGATCGTCCGACGGATCGTCCCCGTTGTCCATCACAATCGATGCGCCGGCCACGTCGAACTGCACGCCATTGATAGCCAGGCTACCGGCCGGGGACTTGGCCACGATGCCGGCTGGCTGGGTGCTGCCGGCGCCGGAGATGTCGGTTATCACGCCGCTGGTAAGCTTTGCCGGTGCGGCGCCTGTGCCGGCGGCACTACCGCTACTGCCGCAACCGGCAAAGGAAAGGGCGGTCACTGAGAGTAAGGCTGCTGATAAAATGCGTTTGTAATTCATAGATCCTCCTGATGATACATGTATCGTTGGTTGCTTTCGTGTTGACGCGAATTGCCGGATTCGGATCGGCGACGCCGACTTCTCGTTACCTGTTCCCTGACGCCAGGGACCTTTTTCACCTCCCTTTGGTGGCACCGGCTGGCACAAAAAAAGCCGGGTGCCTGAATATCGTGGATATTTCGGCAACCCGGCTGTCTCGGTGAGACCCTGTAGGCTTTCCGCCCCACCCTCGCGGATGGTTTAGTATTATCGTCTATCGCCTATGCATTGTGTCGCCCGTGAACTGCCATAGGGGGGACACAAAAATTCGGTAAGCGGTATTGAGGGTGTCGTTTCTCCTGTTCGTTTTTCGACAATAAAAAAGCCGGGTCGCCGATATCTCTGTAGATATTTCGGCGACCCGGCTGTCTCGGTGAGACCCTGTAGGCTTTCCGTCCCATCCTCGCGGATGGTTTAGTATTATCGTCTACCCACCAATTGTCATGCGCTATGCAGGGGAACCATAAATTAATGAGCCAGCGGAGTCAATACAAAAATTTTCAATAGTACAAAGTTGTTAATTAAATAAACAACCTAGCCGCCGGCGCGCTTGACTGTCATTCCCCGCTGTGTCAGTTCGGCCACGAGGAGATCACAGTGGTCGCCCTGAATCTCGATAAGGCCGTCCTTTACCGTGCCGCCGGTACCGCAGCGGCGTTTCAGCGCGCCGGCCAGTTCCCTGACCGCCTCATCCGTGCCGGGGACCCCGGTTACCACGGTCACGGTCTTGCCGCCGCGGCCCTTGGTTTCCCGCCTGACCCGGACGATGCCGTCGCCTGAAGGCCGAGCTGCCTGTTTCCGGCAGCTGCAGGCAGCAACGGCCTTGCCGCAGCCTGGGCAGACACGGCCCATCTGCGACGACCAGACCAGCGATGAGCCGGCGTATTTCTTACTCATGGCTTCGCTCCCTGAATCCTGTTACGGCGTACACTTCACGCAGATGGCATATTTGAGATAGCGCCCCTCCGGGAAGGTAACCGGGTAGGGGAAGTCCTCAGGCTGGCCGGCCAGGGTGATGACCCGCAGGTCGCTACCGGCCTGCAGGGCACCGCGGCGCAGCTCCTTCAGGTAGTCGGCTGTGTCGACCTTCTGGTGGTTGGACGAGGCGATCAGGAGTCCGCCATCGGTCAGCAGGGGCAGG
>JAJZTK010000100.1 GCA_021849045.1 Deltaproteobacteria bacterium
GACACTCCGCAGCACTGCCAAAGCGGCTTTGAAATGCTCCAATATGAAAGAATTATTAAGAAACGACTTCTAAAAACATACCCTTTATCAGGTCGTTACAGCGTCAGCGGGAATTGCTGGGGCAGGTCCATGGACCTGCCCGGAAGTAAGATAAGTATTTGTTGTTGTTCAATCGGGCACGGTGGCCGGACGGCAGCTTACCTAAGATACAGAACAAAGATGCCAGTATTCAGTCTGAAATTAGTCATATTCAACCCGCAGATAAAGCTTTCCATCTTCCGAGCAAGCGAGGCGTACTTTGCAGCCGTTCAAAAATACGACTTCAGAGGGGTAGAGTTCGTCATTGCCTTTGTAATTGATCATTTCTTTGTTGTTTTCATCTCTCATGCTCCTTTCAGGTGGTTAACGTGGTCAAAATGAATGACCTCCATCGTCCTAAAAAATTGACGACCACACACAAACGAGCTGCATCGTCGTTTGTGACATATGCGGCACCCTCCGGAATGACTAAGCACCCGCTTTCAATTCAACAGAGGAACGAATGATCCATGCCGTTTAGTACTGATCGGAAAAGAAATGACAGTTTGTCCAAGCTCACTTTCAGCAATTATTGTCTGTCTGTTTGACTACGGAAAACTACCCAGCGAACAAACTCCGCCCACCACACACATAAAAGACCTGACCGGTGATGAATGAGGCATCGTCGTCAACGAAAAAGAGGATAGCATTGGCAATATCGTCATCCTCGCCGATCTTGCCGGTAGGCTGCTTGGCGAGAAATGCCGACCGATTTTTTTCCGGCAGCTCGTCCCACATGGGCGTATGGATGAGGCCGGGGGCTATGCAGTTCACGGTAACCCCCTTCCTGCCGAGCTCCAGGGCCAGGGTCCGCGTCAGCCCCACCAGGCCCGCCTTGGCTGACGCATAGGGCGCCTGCCCTGCTCCTCCCAACCATGCCCTTGAAGCAATATTGATGATCCGGCCGCCCCCTTTTTCCACCATGTAGCCATGCACGGCCTGACTGCAGAGAAACGCCCCCTTGAGATTGACGCTCACGGTGACATCCCAGTCCTTCTCGCTGAGATTTCTCAGTGCGCCGGCCTTCTCCATCCCGGCGTTGTTCACCAGGATGTCCACCGAGCCGAATCTCTCCACCGCCCCCTTCACCATCTCCGCAACGGCTGAGGCATTGCAGATGTCCGCAACCTTCCCCATTACCTCAAACCCTTGCGATCTGAACTCCTGGACAGTCTGCTCGACTTTTTCGGGAACGATGTCGTTGATGACGACCTTCACCCCCCTTTCCGCCAGCCGCTGCGCTGTTTTCTTCCCCATGCCGCTTGCCGACCCCGTTATCAATGCTACCTTGCCCTGTAAACCCGCCATGATGTTCCTCCTCACTAACTTCCACAATGCCTATGCGGACATTGACGAATAGATGCTTTTCCCGCCGCACACGATAAGGTTCTGTCCGGTCACATATCCGCTCGTGCCGGCAGCGAAGTACGCTGCGGCATAGGCGATGTCATCGGGCCTACCCAGGCGCTGTACCGGCAATCGCGCCGCACTCTGTTCTTCTGCCTCTGGAGAGAGTACATTTTCCGTTGTCTTGAGATCGCCTTTCAGGATCTGATTGACCGTAATACCGTCTTTTGCGAGTTCAAGGGCAAAGGAACGGGTCAAGCCAAATATGGCCGACTTTGCCGCACAGTAGTTCGACTGATTCGGCGTACCCAGGTAGTCGAGACTGCCGACATTCACGATTCGGCCGTAGTTCCTTTTCCTCATGACCGGAATCACGTTCAGGCAAAAGGATACCAGCGGGGTTATATTGTCCTTCAGTGACTGCTCCCAGATCTCAACACTGCTTTCAGAGATCGGCACACCGTCTTTATGGTCGATATTGTTGACCAGGATGTCAATTGAGCCATATTTCTTGGAAACCGCGTCCACTGCGATCTTGACCGCGTCGGAATTTGCACAGTCAACGGCAATGCACTCCGCTTCAGAGCCTGCCTCCGCTACCTTGCCGGCAATCACATCCAGTTTCTGCCGGTCGGAGTCAATCAGAACCAGTCTCGCCCCAAGCTTGGCGAATCTGATACTTATTGCTCCTCCTATATCGTTTGCCGCGCCTACGATCAGTGCTGTTCTGTCTTTCATGACTACATCTCCTTGCTCTTGCTGAGAATATATGAACCAGACTCCTCTCCTACCACCCCTTTACCAGCATATGCATGGTGCAGGCAGCATGCTCGGTGCCAGAAAGCCCACCGCCCGTGACGTGGGACATGGCAACCTTCGGCGTCGGGCCGACCTGGTGGCCCCCGCACTCTCCGCGCAGCTGCTTTACGTTCTGGGCGATCTGAGCTGCCCCGGAAGCACCGATCGGGTGACCGTAGGAGAGCATCCCACCACGGGGGCTTACCACGCACTGGCCTCCATAGGTTGACTGCCCGTCGCGCAGGAACTTTAGTCCATCACCTTTATTGCAGAGACCCATGCACTCATAGTAAAGAAGCTCCGCGATGGTAAAGGCGTCGTGCAGCTCAAGTATATTGACCTCTTTGGGACCGATACCCGATTCTTCGTACAGTTTTTCAGACGTGGTCTCGGTGATATCGTCGCCGGTAATATCCCTGGGCCGGTTATGATAGGGGCCGGACTCCACAACCACACCGGCAACCTTGACCGGCTTGGCTATGCCCAGTTTCTTCATCATCTCCTTCGACCCGACCACAACTGCGGCCGCGCCATCGGCAATGCCGCAACATTGCTGGAGCGTCATGGGATAGGCAACCATGCGCGAATTAACGACTTCCTCAACCGTGATCGCCCCCTTGAACCAGGCATGGGGATTGTGGGTGGCGTGCTTGCGGTTCTTGACCGTGATCATCGCCAGATCCTCGATAGTGGCACCGGTCTCATGCATATAGCGCGTCGCCCGCATGGCATACTTTCCGGTCATTACCGCGCCATGCATCGTCTCGATGTCCGACTGGGCAGCACTGAAGGCTGCTCCGCTCTGGCGGTGCATGGTGTGATTCTCGCAGCCAACCCCCATCGAGAGGTCGGTCAGGCCGGTGGCAACGTCCTTTATGGCGCAAAAAACTGCCATGGCACCGGCCGAGCAGGCGCTTTGCACATTGATGATCGGCAGCTTCGGGCCACACATCCCCAGGCCGCGAAATACGGTCTGCCCCGTGACCATGTCATTGAAGCCGTTACCGACATAGGCGCTCTGGACCATATCGGGACGATCAATATTGGAGCTCTTCATGGCCTGAAAAGCTGCTTCCCTCCCGAGACCGTCAAAATCGATAGTATGTTTGCCAAACCTGGTTTCACCGACACCGGCTATATAAACTTCACGCTGTAATTTCATGGATACATCTCCTGTTTATCTCTCTATTGATTAACAATGGTCACGCCACGATTTTCTTGAACTTGTAACTCATGATCGGAAGATTATCGTTGTTCATCCTGATCGGTCCGATGGTCAGTTCCACCTCTTCGTCACATCGGTAGGTGTTGACCTCTCCCTCCAGTTGGGCGAATACCCTCAGATTTTCAGGCAGGTCCACATAGGCAAATATATACGGTGTAGCCAACCCCGGCTGACCGATATAGATATCGGAAAAACTGTAGACCTTCCCCCTGCGGGACAGGGGCACCACCTCGAACTCCTCCCCCCAGCAAGAGGTGCAGAGGGTAACCTTGAAATCCAGTTGGCCGCATTTCTTGCAACGATATCCTTTGAGGTATGGCGAACTGCCGTCCGTTGGTACTTCAAGGATGTCCGGATGGAAAAACGTAATGTCCGGTTCCTTTTCCTTCACCTTTTTCTTCGGGGCTTCTTCTTGGTTTGCCATGTCGTTCCTCCTTTTATTCCCTTCAATTTTCTTTTCTCTGGCCAAGCAACCGAACACACCGGTTCAATTGATTATTCAGGCAAGGATTACCCATCTATGCTTCCATCTGACTGCAGACCAGTTCTGCAATATCCTTAACCATCTGCTCTTCCGTAAACTTCTTCAGGCCATCGGTCAGCATCAGCATGCAGAACGGACAGGCGGTGGCGATGGTCACAGCCCCGGTGTCAAGGGCCTCCTTGGCCCGGGTCTGATTGATCCGCGTCCCTTCCTCTTCGGTCCAGTAATTCCCCCCGCCGGCTCCACAGCAGAAGCTTTCGCAGCCCGACCTCGGCATCTCCACCAGCTGTCCCACCGACGAGACGACCTGGCGGGGATCCGACAGCACACTGTTGTGCCTGCCCAGATAGCACGGGTCGTGGTAGCAGATGGCCTGACCGCTGTTCGCAAGCCGTATCGTCCCGGCCTCGATCAGGTTGCGGATGAGGACTGCGTGGGGAATGACGTCGAACTTCGCTCCCAGCAGTGGGTAATGCCGGGTAAAGCTGTTGAAGCAGTGGGGGCACAGGGTGATGACCCTGGTCACCCCCAGCTCGTTGAATTCCTCTATGTTCTGGCCGGCAATCTCGGTAAACAGGAATTCATTGCCCATCTGTTTTGCCGGGTCGCCGGTGCAGCGGTTTTCTTCCAGGATGCCGAACGACACGCCGGCATTCTTGAGGATGGCGACCATGGCCCGGGCGATATTTTGCGTCCTCTCCTCGTAGGCGACCGAACAGCCGATCCAGAGGAGATACTCGGTGGTGTCCTTTTCATAGAACGGGACATCCAGCCCCTTGCGCCAGTCGTTGGGGCCGAAGCCGGTGCCGACGAAGGGGTGGTGCCGGGCCTCCAGGCTCCGGTGTGCCTGACCCATGATGTCGGGGATCTCCGAGCGCTCCATGAGCAGGTGCTGTCTCATCCTGAGGATGGCGTTCGGCTGGTTCACCGCTACGGGGCACGCCTCCATGCAGGCGGCGCAGGTGGTGCAGCTGTAGATGGCGTCAATGGATATGGTGTCCAGGAGCGAATCGTCGTCCATTTTCCCCTGCTGCAGGTACTCGGCCAGGGTCACCATGACCCCCTTGGGAGAGAGCCGTTTGCCGGTCTGGGCCGCAGGGCAGACCTCGTGGCACCGGCCGCATTTCAGGCAGGTGGAGATGTCCAGCAGGTTCTTCCGGCTGAAATCGGCCAGCTTGCTCACCCCCAGGCTCGGCGTCTCGTCCCCCTCCCCTTCGAAGGCCTCGAAGTCGATGACCCCCATCTTGGGGCCGGGGAGCGGTATGTCGAGCCCGGCGTTGGCCGGGGCCAGCACCAGGTGGACCAGGGGTGAGTAGGGGATATAGGCGATCAGGGCGAGGGAGATCAGGCCGTGAGTCCACCAGAGATACCGATGGATTGCGGGGAGTGTTCCCAGGCCGGCCAGCTGCGCTGCCAGCCAGTTGCCGACGAACGAACCGGGATCAACGCCGGTCTGGGCGATCCTCGCCCCTTCGATGAAGAAGCCGGTGACGATGATGGCGATGATCCCCGCCTCTATCAGGATAAAGGCGGAGTTGGCCTTGAAACAGGTCAACCGCTCAGGCGGGAACAGTCTCCGTATCAGCAGGAACAGCACCCCGGCCAGGGCCGCCAGACCGGCGGCGTCGAGGGTGAGCCCCATGAACAGGCGGTTGAACTCACCTTTGAATACGGGCAGTTTGAACAGCACATTGGCGAATACCAGCATGGTCCCGACCGACAGGAGAACCATCCCCCAGAACAAAAGGCCATGGGCGATGCCGGTGAACAGCTTTTTGTAGATCGGGGTCCCAACTATCCCCCTGGTAAGGAAGGACCGGACATACACCGGCCCCAGCTTCAGTGCGTCAAGGGTCAGGCCCAGCCTGATGCTCGCCTTCCCTTGCCGAATGCGGCACCAGTGGCGATAGATCCCGTACCCGAAAACGGCCAGCGCCGGCAGGGAGAGGAGATCGATCAAGAGGCCGTGGCTGATGTTCCAGTAGGGGACCCGTTCCATCTCAGCCATTCTCCTTGAGGGCGTTGATCAGGGCCGGCACCGCTTTCTTGTAGTCGCCCACGATGCCGAACCTGGCCCGTTTGAAGATGTTCGCTTCATTGTCCTTGTTGATGGCAACAACGCACTTGGCGTTGGAAATGCCTGCCAGATGCTGGCTTGCGCCGGATACGCCAACGGCGAAATAGACGTTGGGCGCCACGATCTTGCCGGTCTGGCCGATCTGGGCACCGGGCGGCATCCACCCTTCGTCCACCGCGCCCCGCGATGCCCCGACCGCCCCGTTCAGCAGGCCGGCCATGTCGTTCAGGATGGTGAAGTTGTCACCGGTGCCGATCCCTCTCCCGCCGGTGACGATCACTTCGGCGTCTTCAAGGGGAATCCCCTGGCGCTCCTCGTCGATCTCTTCCAATAACGCGATCCTCTGCGGCCCCACCGGCAGGTCGACGGTCGGCGTCGTCCCTTCCAGGACTGCCGCCTCGAAGTATTTGCGCTTGATGGTCAGCACCAGCGGCCCGGATGCCGCCTGGTAGCGGGCAACCGCCTTGGAGCCGTAGAGGGACCGTTCAATGGTGAGATCCGGGGCGATACCGGTGACTTCGGAAAGGATCGGGGCGCCCAGGCTGACTGCCAGGGGGCCGGCGAGCCCGCTCCCGATGGCCGTCGTGCTGAGGAGAATCAGTTCGTATCCCTCGCTCTTGATGAGGTCGGCCAGACCCGATCCGATATTCGCCCCCAGGGTGTCGGCTACCCGAAAGGCCTTGCCGTAGCTCCCCGCAAGCTCGCCCGAGCCCAGGACGACTACGTCCGGGGTCGCACAGAACAGCCGGCCGACGGTAACCAGCTCGCCGAGGATCTTGGCATTGGCCGTTTCAATGATCAGCGTTTTCATAGGAACCGTTCCTCCTTGAGCCTTCTCAGCAGCACACGAACAGCATCGTCCATATCCTCGGCCGGTATCAGTTCGCAGACCGATTCCATCTTCGGGATGGTGACCGACAGCTCAGAGATGCTCATGCTCCGCGCTCCGATCTCGGCAAGCTTTTCCACCGGCTTCTTCTTGGCGGCGAAAATGGCCTTCACCGCCGGAATCCGGGGGACGTTCTCGGGAACACTGGTGATGGAGAGCACCCCCTTGCCGGTCAGCTTCATGAGCCGCTTGCCGGTCTCCGTTATCTGGGCGATCTTCCACCCCCCATCCACGTTCTCAACGCTGCAGGCCTGGGGAACGAACGGGTAGTCGAGCATGCCGGCCAAGAGGCCGGGTACGACACCGCGGTCCATGTCCGAGGACTGGCGGCCCGCCAGGACCAGGTCCACGCTCCCCTGCCGGTCGATGGCATCCTTCAGGTTGGCGGCGATCACGTACGGGTCGTCCGAGTTCCCCTCGACCAGGACGATTTTGTCGGCTCCCATGGCGAGCGCCTTTCTGAGGAACTGGACATCGTCGCTCAGACCGTAGGAGACGATAGTCAGGTCGGCCCCGAGCTTTTCCTTCAGCTGCACGCCGACTTCGACGGCGTTCTCATCGTACAGGCCGATCATCCTCGTGTACCGGGGATGCGCCCTGTTCTCCACCAGTTCGAAATCCGCGGAAGGGACTTCGTAATCCGGTACTACCTTTGCCAAGACGACTATCTGCATGATCTGGCTCCTATCTCCCCCGGTACTGGGGCGCTCTCTTTTCGGCAAAGGCGGTGAAGCCCTCTTTCCGGTCTTCCGTGTCCCGCAGGATCCCCCACAGCAGGTACGAGAAATCTATGGCATGCTGCAGCGGCATATCCCTGCCCATGACCGCTGCCTGTTTTGCGGCCATGACACTTAAGGGGGCGTTGCCCGCTATCTTCTCCGCATACTTCCTGGCCAGATCCATCAGTTTGTCCGGTTCCGCAACGTCGCTGACCAGTCCGACCCGAAGTGCCTCGGCAGAGTCGATCAGTTCCCCGGTCAGGAGCATCTTCATGGCTACTGCCTGGGGAATGGCCCGCGGCAGGCACTGGGTGCCGTTCAGGCCGGCAAGGCTCGCGACCTTCGTCTCGGTCAGGCCGAACTTGGCCGTGGTGCTGCAGATCCTCAGGTCGCATGCCAGGGCCATTTCCAGGCCGCCACCGATGGCGAACCCGTTGATGCAGGCGATGATCGGCTTCCACATCTTCATGTGCGGAATGATCGGCTGCCCTTCCTTGTAGTAGAGGGCGGCCATGCACTCATCCGGGACCTTCGCCTTTTTCATGTCCGTGCCGGTGCAGAAGGCCTTTCCCCCTGCCCCGGTCAGCACCGCTACCCGGATGTCGGGGTTGTTTTTCACCTCGGCCCAGATTTCCGCCAGGCGCACCAGGGCCTCCGGGTCCAGTGCATTCATGGCGTCAGGCCGGTTCAACGTGATATAGGCAACATTGCCTTCTTGATTGAAATCAACTCCCATTGCATCCTCCTGATATTCCTATGGTTAGACGGCCACGCCGCTTTTTAGTACTAGTATTCGTCCTTGGCAACGATGAACGGGTTGTACGGTTTTTTCTCTTTCAGCAACTGCCGGGCGATCAGCCACCGGTGGATCTCGGACGGACCTTCGAGGATGCGCCAGATCCGCACGTGCCGCGCCACATACTCAATGCCCAGTTCATGGGAAACGCCAAGCCCCCCATGTATCTGGATCGCCCGGTCAGCGACCCTGGTCAGCATTTCCGTCGCCGCCACCTTGACGCTCGCCCCTTCAATCCGCAGGTCCTTGTGTCCCTGGTCCGATTTCCAGGCAGCGTAATAGAGCATCCAGCGGACCGACTCCAGTTCCATGGTCGAATCGGCTATCCAGTTCTGGATGGTGCCCCGGTCGGCCAGCGGCTTGTCAAAGGTGATCCGGTTATTGGCCTGATCGATCATCATCTGGATCAGCCGCTCCGCCATGCCGGTGCAGCTGGAGGCCAGCTCGATCCGGCGGACACCGAAGCGGTTCTGCAGCGGGATGAACGCCTTGCCCACCTCCCCCAGGATCGCATCATCATCGACTTCAACATCGTCCAGGATCAGGTCCCAGGTCGGCATGGCACCGATCACCGGAATCTCGCTGCCGATCCGTACCCCCGGGTGCTCCCGGTCGATGAGAAAGGCGGTAAACCGGTCTTTGCTCGCCGCTGTCGGATCGGTTACCGCTATGACGATGAAAAAGACGTTCGGATAATCACATTTGCTGATAAAGGTCTTGGTGCCGTTGATGACCCATTTGTTCCCCTTTTTCACCGCCTTCGTCTTCAGACCGCTGACGTCCGACCCGGCTCCGGGCTCGGTACAGGCCATGGCTGAATCAAGATCACCGTTGCAGTACGGTACGAAGTACTTTTCCCGCTGCCGGGGGCCACAGCATTCGTGCAGGTAGTACAGGTTGGGGGCATCCGGCGGGAGGGTGAAGCCATGGTTCGAGAAACCGACCAGGCTTTTGGAGAGTTCTTCCACCACCAGGGTCTTCGCAAGCATGCCGAGGCCCTGGCCGCCAAACTCTTCATCCACTTCCAGTCCCCAGAAGCCGAGCTCCTTGGATTTCTTCAGCAGGCGCTGATGATCTTCCTCCGGGATCAACGGTCCGGGCGCGGTCCAGAGTGAAAGTTCCCGCTCCAGCAACACCTTTTCCAGCGGCATCACTTCTCTCTTGACGAACTCCTTCATCGACTCTTTGAGCATCATGTATTCTTCGGGTATGCTGAAATCCATGGTCGTTCTCCTGGTGGTAGTATTGGGACGATGCTGTTCCGGTGCTACACGAGCACCTTTTCTTCAATGAGCGTGTTTATTTCCTCTTCCGTATAGGCCAGCATCCCGGACAAAACCTCTTTGGTATGCTGGCCCAGTAACGGGGCTGCCGTTTCCATCCGCAGCGGGGTCTTGGAAAAGCGGATCGGGGCTCGGTTGTACACGGTGTTTCCCATGACCGGATGGTCCAGGTACGACCAGAACTCCCGTTGCCGCAGATGCTCGTCCTCGATGGCGCCCCGCGCATCGTTGACTACCCCGGCCCTGACGCCGTTTCGCAGCAGCTCGTTCATGATCCAGTCGGCGTACCGGCTTTTTGTCCACTCTTCGATGCAGTCGTTGAGTTCTTTCTCGTTTTCCTTGCGGCCCTGCAACGTGCTGAACTTCTCACCCTCGGCCCAGGCGGGGCTGCCCATCACCTTCTTGAGTGCCCGCCATTCATCTTCGTCAAATACGGCGATGGCGATCCATTTTCGATGGCCCAGAGCCGTAAACAGGCCGTGCGGCGCCGCATCCGGATCGCCTAATCCGCCCGGTCCCAGCGTATCGCCGTTTGCTCCATAGGCCAGCACACTGGTGGGTGCCATGCTGATGGCCGATTTCAGCTGGGAAATGGCCACGGTCTGCCCTTTGCTGGTCTTCTCCCGGTCGAGCAGGGCGGCCATGATCCCGAACAGTGAGTGGCTGGGCGCCATGACATGGTCCGTATAGTTCGTGCCGGTGCCAAAGGGTCGCTCGCCAGGGAAGCAGGCCCGGTCGGTCAACCCGCACAGTGCGTTCAGGTTTACTCCGAATCCCATGTAGCTCTTCTGCGGCCCGGTTTCCCCCTGCAGGCTCATGGTGACGTAGATGATCCGCGGGTTGATCTTCCGGACATCCTCCCAGCCAAGGCCCCACTTCTCCATCTGCCCAACGCGGAAGTTGTTGATGACGATGTCGCTCTTCCTGATCAGGCGAACAGCGACGGCCCTCGCCTTGGGATGGCTCATGTCCAGCGCAATCCCTTTCTTGTTGGGATTACGGTTGGCGAAATAGCCGCTACGCTCCAACCCCTCGTTGATCCCGTCCTTGAAGGGGCCACCCGTTCGCAGGAGGTCCGGCCGGTTCCTGCTCTCGATCTTGATGACTTCTGCGCCGCACTGGCCAAGGACGTTGGTGGCAATCGGACCGGCCCCTACCCAGGAAAAGTCGCATACCACTATGCCTTCCAGGGCCTTTCTAAGATTTGGCAACATAGACTACCCCCTCCTTGTCAAGCGCATCGATTTCATGGCCGCTGTAGCCGCATTCGCCAAGCAATTCGGCCGTGTGCTGGCCAAAGGTGGGGGCCGAACTCCCCAGGCGCCATTCAAGACTCCCGAACTCGTAAGGGGCACCGGGACAGACCACTTCCCCCCCAACGGGCTCGTGATGCAGTCGCTTCCAGAAATCGTGATAGTTCAACTGGGGGTTTTCCAGCAGGTCTTTGCCGTTGCTCACCGGACTGATGGCGACCCGGTGTGCCTGACCGGCATCATAGAGGTACTGCTTGGTGTGCTTCATGCTGAACCGCTCGAAGATGCGGCAGAACAGGTCGTACCCTTCCTTCGATTCCCGGTAGGCCGCGTTGATCCAGTTGTCGTTGTCAAAGGCCTCCCACTCTTCCACACCTTCAGCCTTCATCCATTCGACGAACGGCTCCCACATGACCTTGTTCCGGCCCATGATGGCAACGATGGCCACAAAGCCGTCCTGGCAGGGATGTATCGTGGCCGATCCCGCCTCCCTCCCTCTCCCCCGTCTCAGCGTACCTTCGAGGTCCCAGCATTGGGCCGCAGTCTCCAGGGCCATGCCAACCGCCTCCATGCAGGAGACATCGACAAACTGGCCGATGCCGGTTCTCTGGGCAAACAGCGTGGCAATGGAACTCCCAACAGCGGCATATACTTCGGCCATTCTGTAGGCCTGATTGTCACAAGCCCGTACCGGCTTGTCGTTATCGACACCGGCCAGATACAAAAAGCCTCCAAGCGCTGAGCAGGTCAGATCGGATCCCGGATACGCGCTGTACGGTCCGAAGTGACCAAACGGCGTAATGGAGGTTTGTACCAATTTGGGATTTACCGCACTCAAGACATCAAAGGAAAGACCCAGTCCATCAAGGTAGCCAGGGGTAAAGCTTTCAAACAGAATGTCCGCATTCGTGCACAGCTTGACAAAGACTTCTTTTCCCCTTTCACTTTCTATATCCAGAACCGTTCCACGTTTACCTGCGTTGTAATAGGCAAATTGCAAACTTCTTTCTTTACCAGGTATATTTTTATAGAAAGGACCGATTGATCGTAATGGATCACCTGACATGGGTTCAATGTGAATGACATCTGAACCAAGACCTGCATACAGTTTGGCTGCATATGGACCAAGCTCTCCAGTGAAATCCAAAATACGTAAATACGATAATGATCCAGATTCTTTCACTGTATGCTCTCCCTGTATCGTATTATTGCCATCAGTTATGTTGTCGACAATATAGATATGTCTATCTTTTCTGACACAGCATTCAATGCTTACCCATCTCGGTTGCTTGTAACTTCATTGATCTTTATCTTCCATAAGCACGGCATATGCCAAACGTCGTTTTGATTTTTCAATAACGACTTTCATGCCAAGGCCTACCGGCTTTTGCTAAACAGGTTATTGCTTGTAATACAGCATATTATGGCCAAGCATCAGCCAACCCAAACCTAAACATAATATTATTTTAACGATTAACAAACAGGCACGTTACAAAGGCATACATTGTGTAGAAAGGGGCCGAGGAGAGACAAAACCTATTGATATCTTGAAATCAATCGCGAGAAAACGCAGCAGATCAACGTGAGGAGAAGGCGTAAGGCAAGATGCAGTCGCAGTTTCATTATTTTCGTAATTGGCCCAATACTCCTCGGCTCTTTTATCAAATAATGAAATTTTGCATGGCAGACAGAATGCGGCTTAACATCCTCCGGGAATGAAACGCAGGCGGTCTTATTGTTTGATGCGCCGGTATTATTATTTTTGGTGGCGGGGGTTGGCAACCATTTGGGGATTAATTGGCTGAATCTGTAACAAAGAACGCCACGGGGACGTTATAAGGGTTGCGACTGAAATCGGGAAAGATAATATCCGACACTATTATACCACCACGACAGCGACGATCAGGCCACCGCCCAGGCGTGTACATCGTCGAGCCGACGGAGAAAGAGCAGGTAGGTGATCTGCTCCATGACTTCAAAGGAGTTGGAGATGCCGCCGGACCAGAAGGCGTCCCAGACGCGGTAGATCTGATTGCGGAGTTCGCCGGTTAGCATGGAACCTTTGACAGACAAAACAAAACAGGCACTTACGGTCGGTATCGTAAGTGCCTGTTATTGCGAACTTAGATGGTGCCCAGAGACGGAATCGAACCGCCGACACGAGGATTTTCAATTTCCATTTTATTGTATTTCCCAGCCATATCGCCTACCACCCAACCACCATAACTCGTTGATAATAAATACAAAATTTTCGCTTGATGACGCACGCAAGGAAGCCAAGATCCTTCTGGCCCAGATGGCCAAGGGTGAAGATCCTGTCGCAAAGAAACGCGAGGAGCTTGTGCGCAGCATGTCGCTATTCCCTCTATCCGGCGGGAATGAAAAAGATGATCAGGTCAGAAATGCTTCCCGTGATTATTCTGCTGTTCAGATTTGCCCGGTTAGTCTGGTCAAGGTGGACAAAGCCATTCCCAGAAAGGGCAGGAAATGTCCTGGCGCGACCGGGCTCCAGTCAGCTTGAACAAATTGGCCCACTTGGGAAGGGCTGGGCATGCAACATGAAAATATTACTTGTGATTAATGGATATAACTCCTTTGTGCCGTGAAATATTACATGTTTTTACTGGTGGCCGGACGGCCTGAATATGCCCGTATTTGCCCCTTTCGTATAGTATGCGACGTAATCTGTCATTGTGGTCTGGTAAGCTTTGAAAACGCCTGCTGCGGCTTAATGAGGGTTCATTCTGGTGGATATTTCGGGCGATTTCTGCTATGAATGGACAATTTACCAACCTGGATAACCTGCGAAAAATAATGATGATTTTTTGTGAGACCGAAACCGTAGAGCTGAAGAGATCCACCTCTGAGTTGAAGGAGGGTGTGATTGCTCTTGTGGCGATGCTGAACAAGCACCAGCAGGCTGAACTGTGGTTCGGTGTCAGGAATGATGGCACGGTGGTAGGCCAGCAGGTTGCCGAGAAGACAGTCCGGGACATCTCCAAGGCGATAGCCGACCACGTTGAGCCCAAAATCTACCCCGTCATCGAGCAGGTAGCCGTTGATTCCAAGCAGTGTATTAAGGTGCATGTCGAGGGCAAGGAGTATCCTTATTACGCCTATGGCCGGGCATACATCCGGGTCGGAGATGAAGACCGGCAGTTGAGCGCCAAAGAGCTTGAAAACCTGATCTTGGGGAAGAATCGTGATCGGCTCCGCTGGGATACTGAGGTCTGCGACAAGGCAACCATTGATGATATCGGGGCCGGCAAGCTGAAGTCATTCCTGAAGCTCTGCGGCCTCAAGTTCGACACCCTCCCCAACTCCCTCGAAAAGTTGAACCTCGTCAAGGACGGCAAGTTGCTAAATGCCGCCGTTCTCTGCTTTGCCCGTAAGCCGGAGAAGTTCTTACCCAATGCCCGGCTGCGCTGTGCCGTATTCGGGACGGCAGACACCACCGTCACTCTGGACATGAAGGACTTCTACGGAGATGTCTTTGCCCTTATCAGCAAGGCTGAAGAATACATCCTGGAGCACATCAACATTGGCATGCGACTTGAGGGGCTTTTGCGGGTGGATGTCCCCGAGATCGACCGTGAGGCGTTCCGTGAGGCGATCATCAATGCTTTTTGTCACCGGGATTATCGGGAGTACGATTCAGTCAACATCGCCATTTTCAAAGACCGGGTGGAGATCAAGAGCCCCGGTCTGCTCTATGGTGGGCTGACCATCGACTCCATCAGAAAGAAAATGGTCTCCGCCCGGAGAAATGAGCTGTTGGCGGAACTATTCCAACGCAGCCACCGGATCGAGAAATGGGGCCGGGGCATCAAGATGATCCTTGAGCGGGAACCGGCAACTGAGTTCGAGGAAGTGGGGACCGTACAGTTTATAGTGACGTTCAAACGGAAGAACCTTGAGTCGTCAGCAGAAGGTTTACTGGGAACTGCTACCCAGAAAAGTTCACAGAAAAGTTCACAGAAGATCCTTGAGCTGATTGCGGAAAATTCTCATATCACCATCAAGGAGCTGTCTAACGCTCTGAATATTACAGACAGAGCTGTGAAAAAGAATATCGATGGGCTTAAGAAGCAAGGTGTGCTTAGGCGGGTTGGACCGGATAAGGGCGGGTATTGGGAGGTCGTCTTAAAATCATAGTGGATGCTCTACACTCTCATCGCAAAATCGCTGTGGGGACTCTTAAATGCAATCAAAACTAATCAGGCTTATTGAATACTTATCCGCACTTGCCAAGATCAATGCGAGCATCGTAAGAAGTTGCGACGATTATCACAAGTTGCTATGGACCCATGACATTCCTCATGAGCCAAAATATTGCTTCACTCGTGCTTGGGGTGAAGACGAAAATTATAGCGACGACATCTGGCTTGAAATCAAAAAATTCCCAGAACCAAAACTCCCGCCGATACCCAAATCATGTGAGGATTGGATAACCGGCGTCTATAACGTCAGCCCCAGGTATCGCACCAAGGAGTTCATCGAGGAGTGGAACCACCGCCGCAAGATACACCTTCTGCCCCTTGACGGCGTATTCCAGCTTATCCTGAACAACAAGAGTTCCGAATGCAGGCGGATCAAGGAGTATGTCGCCGCCAGCGTACTTCCGGAGACGATCTTCAGATTCCGCTACCAGTCATCCAGCATGTGATGTGAAGGCTCTGCCGATCCCCCGGCAGGGCCTTTGACCTATTGGCCTGGATACCCACGGGTATCATTCTCACTCCCACATGATGACCTTTCCTGATTAGCACTAATCTTCCGCCCGCTTGAAAAAAATCCCCTCCCCCCTGGCGGGGGAGGGTGATGGTGGGGGGGAAGTTGCCACGAAGTCCGCTGGTTG
>JAJZTK010000101.1 GCA_021849045.1 Deltaproteobacteria bacterium
TCTTGCTCGGTGGACGACATCGTCAATGTTGTGGCAATTACCGCAGTGCAGGCGCAGGCGTAGTTCTATAAGGGCGAGGAATCCCTCGCCCGATGACACGGACAAAAGAGAAAAGGCCATCGGGACTCCCGACGGCCTTTTCTTCATCCTTCTTCGCCTTCCGTAGTTGCGCTACTTCCTCACGAAATCGTTCCTGGCAAAGGTATACTCAAAGTTCATGTGATCGGTGTAGGTACCGTTGAGAATGGACACCACGTCTTCAGTGAATACCAGTTCCTCGTCGGTCGGAATGACGAAAACCTTGATCGGCGAATCATCGGTCGTGATCAAACTCTCCCGCTTACGGGTCATTGCCCCCTTGTTCCGCTCTTTGTGGAGAACAATGCCGATGTGCTCAAGCCCTTCAATGGCCTTCTCACGAATAGGCCACCCCATCTCCCCGACACCGGCGGTAAACACCACTGCATCAAGACGACCTATGGCCGCCAGGAAAGAGCCGATATACTTCTTCAGCCGATATCCCTCGATCTCCAGCGAAAGCTGACAGCGCTTGTCGCCGGCATTGGCATGCTCAATGACATCCCGCCGGTCGGTGAAGCGCCCGGTGACGCCGATAACGCCACTCTTCTTGTTCAGAATGCTGTCAATCTCCTTGGCAGAGAGGTTTTCCTTCTGCATCATGAAGGCAGGAATCGCCGGGTCGATATCGCCGCAACGGGTCCCCATCATTGCCCCCTCCAAGGGGGTCAACCCCATGGTGGTGTCGACCGAGATGCCGTTCTTGATGGCACAATGGGAGACACCGTTACCTATGTGCATGGTTATGAGATTGCACTCGCCGGGCTTTTTGCCAAGAAGCACCGCAGCCCGCTTGGAGACGTAGAGATGGGACGTGCCGTGAAAGCCGTAGCGCCGGACTCCGTGCTTTTCATACCACTCGTACGGCACGGGATAGATATAGGCATGCTCCGGCATGGTCTGATGAAAGGCGGTATCGAATATCGCCACGTGGGGAACGTTGGGCAGAACAGCCTGGGCCGCCTCGATGCCGGAAATATTGGGAGGGTTGTGCAAGGGAGCCAGGTGTTGAACGTCCTTGACCGCGTCAAGCACCTGTTCGTCAATCAAGACGGAACAGGTGAACTTCTCGCCGCCATGCACCACCCGGTGCCCCACGGCCGAAATCTGGTTAATGTCGGTCAACACGCCATGAACCGGGTCGGTCAGCGTGGTGATGATCAAATCTATTGCCACCTGGTGGTCCGGACAGTCACGCTCAAGACGGTAGGTCTCCCGCCCCGGGACCTCGTGCAGGATAAAGGAATCACCGATGATGACCCGCTCAACCATCCCCTTGGCTATGACTTCACGTGTATCCCAGTTGAATAGCTGATATTTGACCGACGAACTACCGCAGTTAAGGGCAAGAATATCCATGCAAGCCTCCACTAAGGATCTATCTAGAATAAATCAAACCAATTCAATTGTGATTTCCGTGAAGTTAAAAAAAGAGAAAGTGAAATTTAGCTCTAATAAAACTGTTTTTTATATTACAGGAGGTCATGTATCAATTCAAGGTTTTTGTTTTGCCTGGCAAAATGACACCTAATCTATAAACAGCTTTTTATGGACTTTACCCGTCCCTTATGCTATGTATCAAAAAATAGTCAATGCGACCTAACTTACAGTCAAACTTACAGTAAAGGAGGTGAATAACTTGGCTCACAAGATTTCCGACGATTGCACCAACTGTGCCGCTTGCGAAGATTCCTGCCCGGTCAACGCCATCAGCGAGCAAGGTGCCAAGAGGGTTATCGACGCTGACACCTGCATCGACTGCGGCGCCTGTGTTGATACGTGCCCGGTTAACGCCATCAGCGCCTAATTGCACCCGAAGTAGTTACAAAAAAGGCCGACAACCGTCGGCCTTTTTTGTTTATATGTTGCAGTGTTGAAGCCCAGGATCACTTCGCCGCCACGGTTGAACCTGCCACTGAAACACTGAAATCGACCGCTTCTTTTGGAACCCCCGCAAATACAACGACAAAGGGAATCGATTTCCCCGGTTGCACCCCCAGATTGGAAAGAGAATCCCCAAACTGATTGTTCATCACCTCTTCCAGCTTGCTCAAGGAAAGCATCGTTAACTGTTCCTTGGTCAGGCTGTTGCCACAATAGGCTTGCTTGTTGAGAATCGGCTGTCCATTTGCACCTAACAGCGTTGCCTTTACCTGGATCGAAGCCCGTGGCTTGCTATAGTTGTTAATCGTCTCCCCTCGGATGACGAAAAGCTCTCCCGACTCATTGTTCGTAACGAACTCCGCGCTTATCTTGCCCAACGATATCTTTCCTTCTTCCTGAGCCCCACCGGTCAGCGTAACCAGAAAGCCCAGTCCCATTTTATTCATGGCCTCCGGACCACTGACAACAAAGAAACCGACGCCTGCCAAAATCACAACAATGAAAATGGCGGCAATGGTAATGGCTGCCGGGAAAAAAGAGACCCCTTTACGACGAGAGGAAATAGTAAGGGGCGGTAGTTCATCGACGTTACCCTCAGAGAGTCCCGGTGAGGTGGAAGCAGGTGGCGCAGATTGTGCGGGCGTAGAGGGGGCGGTCTTGGGAAAAACTTCGTGATCCTGCGCAATGCCTGTTGTTGCTTCTCGCGAGCTCGGCGTCAATGACGACACCTCACCCAAATCAAGCCCACCAAGATCGTCGTCGCTTTTTTCCCCAGACTGTGCCGATGCCGAATCGCCATCGGGAATAACTGTAGGAGTGGAAGATGCCGAAGCATGCAACGAAGGGACATCGCCGAACGCATCATCAAAATCAAGATTAAATTCGTCCCGTGCCGGCGCCTCGCCATCAGCCACGGGAGCCCTGTCGGCCACCGATTCCCCAGAAAGACTCACCTCGCCGAAATCAATACTGAAGTCTTCCGCCGCCGTCGACTCCGGAGCAGCATCCGTCTGCGGGGTGGTATCGAAGGAAGCATCTCTGTTCGTCGTGCCCAATTGTTGGGACTGGTCTGCGCCATTGAAATCATAGTCAAGGTCGAATCCGGCCGGTTCACCGGGAATGGAGGATATGCCGGGCTCCGGGCCATATTCTGCAGGCAACCTGTCCGAGTCAAATCGACCTGGTTCAGCGTCGGGATTATCAAGCGAAGCGAACTCTGCGTCTATGGACGTAGCTTGCGGTGATACTGAGATACTCGCCCCCTCTTGAACTTCAGAGGTCGCAGCGACAACTGGCACCACGGAAGGGGCACTGGCAACAGATTCATCAGCAAGGTTGGCCGATGTGGTGCCAGCAAACTCCGATCCCAACCCCACTCCGAAAGCAGCCCCCCCGCTCTCACCATACTGCCCCAACAGGTCGCCAAACGTGGTACCTGGCCGTTCTTCCTTTTGCACCAGGAACACGTGTCTGCACTTGGAACAGCGAACCTTGACACCTCGACCCTTGATCTTTGCATCATCGAGTCTGAACTTGGTATTACACTGTTCACACTGAATAATCATGAAGCCCTCCATAAGGAGAGATGCTGTAACCGGACAAAAAACACCGTCATATCCCTCTTTTACAAGCTTTTGTCGATTCCCGTCTATAACAGAAACAAAGATGAGTGTCAAACCATTAATGGGCTCTAGAACTGGGCGGTACAGAGTAGTCTTCCTTTAATTCCTTGTAAGCCCGTTCCAGATTCACGTCAAAGAAAACCTTGAAACCGGGGAGCGATTGATATTCCGGCAGGGAAAAAGCCTTCTTGGTCTGAGCCAAAGTGTATCCTTTTTCAATATTCTGCAAAACCTCTGTCAGGAAGGCACGCATAGTGGTGCGGAAGCGGGCTATCCCCTCGGCATCCGTCACCTTCCCGACCCCCGGGATCACTACCCGTGGATTCAACTGCTCCATCATGTCCAGGTTGAGGAGCCAGTCCAGGAGATGCCCGTCTCCCATATAGCCGACAGCATCATTGAACAGGAGATCCGAGGCAAAGAGCACCCCTTCGCTGGGGACATACACAATGACATCCCCATCGCTATGACCACTCACCGTATTGTTCAGCACAAGGGAAATATTGTCCCGCTGCAACGTGAGTTGACTGTCAAAAATGATGACCTGGTTCTTGAAGGGCCTCAACTCATTCTTCAGTGCTTGCCAGGTTTGCCATGAAGTGATGATCTCCGCATTGGCGGGCAGGTCAAAGTCGATGTAATTGAACCCCTGATGATGGTGGGTGAGTATCACATGACGGATCGGAAGCGGGGTAATCTTGACAATCTCGGCCACCAGTTCCCTGACCCCTTCGGGAAGGAAATGGGCTCCGACCAGGATTACCTGGTAATTGGTGACGACAATCATCGCATTGCTGGCCGCTTTTCCCTCCGGGAGTGCGATGGCGCCATACACACCGTCCCCGATTTTCTGAATGGAATAATAAGCGGCCCGCACCTGCACCGGCACAAAAAAAATAATGGTCGTGCAAACCAGAAACAGTATAAAACGCTTCATCGAACCTCCGTGCGAAATAATAGTAACATTTTCGACAGATTTGCGGCTATCTAAAGAATTTGCTCAACGTTGACATTAAGACCTTGAGTTTAGTCATGAAATATTGTAGAAAGGAAGGCTCACGGGCGGTTAGCTCAGATGGATAGAGCGCAGGCCTCCGAAGCCTGAGGTCGTGGGTTCGACTCCCATGCCGCCCGCCAAAAAAAACAAAAGGGTTACGGCATTGCCGTAGCCCTTTTTCAGTTCCGCACCCTTCACTCCTCGAATCTTCCCAATCCCGATGCGTAAGGCTTATTGCTACTTTCCGAATACCAGGTTGTGCGTGTAGTGGTCTCTTGCCAACCGCTCCATCTCTTGCCCGCTGATCATCTTGTGGACCACAAAGTACTGCCCGATACGACGCATTCGCGATTTCTGATTCATCAGTAACAGCTTCACCTGAAAGGGATTCAACAAGCCGCTACGGACGGCGTTCTCGCCGAATCTGCCAGCAGGACGGACCGAAAGAATGGCCTCCACATCAGAGTGCGACAGCCAGCCCCATTCACGGGCGATGGAACCAATTGTTGCCCGGCCTCCCCGTTGCCACGTCAAGGCATCCAATAACGCCCGGAATGGTATGATGCCGCGATAATAGAGGTACCGGCCAAGGGGGAGGGGGCGAGGGGGAAGAGAACCGTGATGGTAAGTGTTACGGTCAGCCCCTGGCGGTTCTTCACTTTTTCGGGAGGTATTGACGAAATTGTTGTCAGTCTTCAGCCGTATGCCCCGATTCCGAATGAAATTACCAAGCAGTTCATAGGCTTCATTCGCCCGATGAAAGAGCTCGGCACCGGAAGGGGCATTGTGGGGCGAGACATGGGCGGCAAGGTCGGGGTGGGTTTCCTTGGCCTTTCTGCGGAAGGCTGCCTTCACTCCATCGTGATGCAGATACCGCAGAAAATCAACGGACAGGTCGACTTCATGGCCGAACAGCACGCGGCAGGCGTTAAACAGCTCAGAGTAGGAAGCATCTCCATTCACAGGGCACCCTCTCGAACACAGGCAAACTCAAGAGGGGGGAATCCTATCACACGAGCGGCAGATTGCCCACCCAAAACACTCCGTGGTTGAAAGCGAGGTCATCCGCAGACGTGTAGAACCTCACGTGCGATCCTTTCAAGCGGAATGACGAGGTTAACGCCCCCCCTCTTGATCGCTTCCTGCGGCATACCGAAGACCACACAGCTCGCCTCATCCTGGGCAACCGTGTACGCGCCGGCCTGCTTCATTTCAAGCATGCCGTTGGCGCCATCATCACCCATGCCGGTCATGATGACACCGACCGCATTTTTCCCGGCATAACGGGCCGCTGACCGGAAGAGCACATCCACGGACGGCCGGTGCCTTGAGACCAGCGGCCCCTCCTTGATCTCCACATAGTAACGCGCCCCGCTCCGCTTGAGTAGCATGTGCCGGTTTCCCGGAGCGATCAGGGCGCGGCCGCGGATGATCGTGTCATTGTTATCCGCCTCCTTGACATTGATCCGACAGAGGCCGTCCAGCCGCTGGGCAAAGCTTCTGGTGAACCCTTCGGGCATATGCTGGACAATAACGATTCCGGGAGTGTCGGCCGGCAGCGCCTCGAGGAAGATGCGCAACGCCTCGGTACCACCTGTCGAGGCCCCGACAACGACCACCTTCTCCGTTGTCTGGATCATCGCCTTTGTTGCCGGCTTTTCCAGGATTACGTCTGCGGAGAGCTTGGGGGCGACCTTCCGCGGAGCGGCGGCTACCGGCTTGACCCGCGCCTGGGCAGCAGCCTTGATCGTATCGCAGATGCTGATGCGGGACTCCTCCAGAAACTTCTTGGTCCCCAGCCTGGGCTTCTGAATTATCTCGACTGCCCCGTATTCCAGCGCCTTGAGCGCCGTCTCCGAACCCTGATCCGTCAGGCTTGAACACATCACCACCGGAATCGGATGCTGGCTCATGATCTTGTGCAGAAAGGTAATGCCGTCCATTTTCGGCATTTCAACATCGAGTGTGATCACGTCGGGAATTTCCGTGCGCATCCGCTCGGCAGCGACGAACGGGTCGGAAGCCGTTGCCATCACCTCGATCTGGGGATCGGAAGAAAGGATATCCGCCATGGTTTGACGCACCACGGCGGAATCATCGACGATCAATACCCGAATTTTTTTGGTTGGCACATCCCCCTCCACGCCGTAACCATGTTGATGCAGCTCTGGTCAGGGTCTGTTGTTGAGCCGCTTGAGCAGTATTTCTCCGGTATGGGTGTAAAAATAGATCTTCCTCCCCTGTTGCCCGCCGATGTCGGCGGCCTGAACCAGAAGACCCGCTTCTTCCAATATCCTTTTCGTTACGGTCACGTTCTGTTTCCCAATGGTCATGCGCTGGCCATTGACCTCTGGAACACCGAACATGTCCGACCCGCCGAACACCTTGATCTCCAACTCGCTGTGGTATATCCCCAAGGCATTGAACTGTTCCAGCATCCGTCGGATGGAGCAATCCATGTACTTGAATCCCACCAGGCAATTGCGATCACACTTGCTGGCATCGTTGTCACGGCAGGATGGGAGCAGTCCATGACAGATCGCCCCGATCCTCCTTTGCGGGTGGAACATGGTAACGGCCACACACGAGCCGAGAAGGGTGGTTACTATCGTCGGTTTCTGTGCAATGAACATCTCACCAGGCTTGAGGTAGTGGTGCGACAGATGGTTACCATGGTGTCTCATGCCAACTTCCTGTAGACGGTTGGATGCACCTGAACCAGCGGGACATCGAGCCCGTTGAGCGTTTCCGAATGCCCCATAAAGATCCAGCCTCCTGCCCTCAGGTGCCCGTGGAACTTGTTCAGGAGCCGCTCCTGGGTCTTGCGATCAAAATAGATGATCACGTTCCGGCAAAAAATGATATCCAATTGCTCTCTGAAACCGAAGTCGCTGTCCATGAAGTTCAGGCGATTGAATCGAACCTTGGCACGAAGTTCCGGGGCGATCCGCACCAGGGGATTAGCCCTATCCTTGCTCCTGAGCAGATATTTGCGCCTCATCTGCATGGGAACCGGATCGATCCTGTCCTCGTCATATACGGCCTTTCTCGCCTTTTCCAGAACCCGGGTCGAGATATCAGTGGCCATTATCTGATAGGAGAAACCGTCCAGCGTTGCAGCCACCTCGCTCAACACCATGGCCAGAGTGTACGGTTCCTCACCGGTGGAGCAGCCGGCACTCCAGACATTCAAAGGCCGACGGCCGCCCGTCTTCTTCTGCCATTCCGGGATGACGGCATTCACAAGATAGGCGAAATGGTCCGGTTCACGGAAGAAATCGGTCTTGTTGGTCGTCACCAGGTCGACCATCATGATCAGTTCGTTCTGCAACCCCTCTTGAGAGAAGAGGTAATCGCAATAGTCGGAAAACGACGGCATTGAAAGTGCGCGTAGCCGCTTCTGCAGCCTGGCTTCCAGCATGGTCTTCTTGGCTGGCGGCATCTTGATGCCGCAATGCTCGTAGATGAAGCTGCTCAATCGCGTAAAATCCTTGCCGGACAGGGCAGGATTACGCTCTGCAGTTGACATGCCGGTCGCACTACTGAACACGCTGTTCTCCTCCGCGGTACCTGGAAAAAATTGTCAAGGCACTTCCCGACCAAACCCTTTAGGTGGTTATCGGTATTATTGTGAATCCCTTAATAAAGAAAAACGGAGACGTCATCCCCATGGTTTGACGTCTCCGCTCGATTCAAAGACCACTCTGTTTGTCAAAACTTTTCAAACGCTTCGTCCAGCCGGTCCTCGTCCATATCCAGACTCACGCCGCGGCCGCCAGTTGCTCCCGCTTTGGCCTTCTGCCCGGTTTGCCCGAGATGGGATATTTTGACCTTCTCGGTTTTTATGACCGGTTTTGCATGGGCAATGCTGGACGGCAACGCAGCCCCCCTCGATCGGGAATCGACTTTGAAGAACGAAATGGCACTTTGCAGCTGCTCGGCCTGGGAATTCAACTCCTCGGCAGTGGACGCCAGCTCCTCGGAGGCGGAGGCGTTCTGCTGGATCACCTGGTCGAGCTGCTGGATCGCCTTGTTGATCTGGTCCGCGCCGGTATCCTGCTCGCGACAGGCGGCAGAGATCTCCTGCACCAGCTCCGCGGTCCTCTGGATGTCCGGCACCATCTTGGTCAACTGTTCCCCGGCCCGTTCCGCCACGTCGACACTGGAGGCGGACAGCTCCGAGATCTCCGCGGCCGCTTTCTGGCTCCGCTCGGCCAGCTTGCGCACCTCGGAAGCCACAACGGCAAACCCTTTGCCGTGCTCCCCGGCCCGTGCCGCCTCGATTGCCGCATTCAGCGCCAGCAGGTTGGTCTGCCGGGCGATCTCCTCGATGATCGAGATCTTGCCGGCGATATCCTTCATGGCCGCCACGGTCTGGGTGACCGCCTCACCACCTTCCTTGGCGTCGGTCGCCGACTTCAGGGCGATCTTCTCGGTCTGGGCCGCATTGTCGGCATTCTGGCGGATATTGGACGACATCTGCTCCATGGAGGATGAGGCCTCTTCGGCCGCTGCTGCCTGCTCGCTCGCCCCCTGGGACATCTCTTCCGAGCCGGACGACAGTTCCTGGCTGCCGGCCGCCACGTTGTCCGAAGCGGAGCGGACATCGTTGACAACATCCTTGAGCTTGTCAACCATGTTCTTCATGGCGGCAACTAGCTGCCCGGTCTCGTCCGTGCTGTGCGATTCGATTTTAACGGTCAGATCACCCTCCGCCAGGCGGTTGGATACGTCTACAGCCTCAACAAGCGGTTTCGTTATGCTTCTGGTCAGAAAAACTGCGACAAGTCCCGCCAGAACGATCGCTGCCGCGCCGATGAAAAGCATCAGGCTACGGGCATTTTGATAGGCTTTGAGCGCCTCCTCGTAGCGAATCGTATTCCGTTCATGCTGGAACTTTACTACTTCATCAATATTGTCCAGCCATTTGCGGACCAGGGGACGTGCGTCCTTCATCATTACGCCGGTAGACTCTTCCTCCTTGCCGGCCATTGCCAGCTCTATTACCCTGTTGTTCATCGAGCGCGCCGAGTCCCCAGCCTCCTTGACCTTGGCGATCATCTCGTGAGCTTTTTTGTCGTCTTTCGGGGTCATTTCTTCCAGCTTCTTGTAGGCTTCGCTGTAACCATCCCGGACGGCAGAGATCCTTTTTACTGTTTCCTGTCGTTTTTCCGGGCTCTTCTCCAGGAGGATATTGCGCAGTTGGATCGACACTTCCCTGACGCATTCGCCCATATGGTTCGCCTCTTCAAGGCGAACCACGTTGACCTTGACAATCCGGTCCAGTTTGTCATGAATGTGTGCCATATTGGCAATGCCGATCCAGATGAGTCCAACCATGAAAATGAGCAACGTTGCGAACGCCAGCATCAGCCTTGTTCCGATCTTCATGTTCTTCAGCATTTCGAACCTCCTTGTGGTCTATGCCTTCAACGCCTGGCACCGTTACAGACACTCGTCTCGATTACGGATACGCCCCGATCAAACCGCAGCAGCAGACGGCACCAGGGCCTCTTCCACCATGGTAAGCTCCGACGCGGAGAACACCTTGTCGATATCCAGAATGATGACAAAATGGTCGTCCCGCTTCCCCATCCCTTTGATGAAATCGGTCCTCAGCTTGGTGCCGATGCGTGGTGGCGGCTCGATCTGTTCAGGTCCGAGTTCCAGCACCTCCTGAACCGAATCGGCCATGGCCCCCAGCACCGTCCCTTCGCCGTCGATATCCACCTCGACGATGATGATGCAGGTATTGACCGTGGTTTCGGCCACCGGCATGTTGAACTTGCTCCGCATATCAACCACCGGCACCACGCTCCCCCGCAGGTTGATGACGCCGCGCATAAAATCCGGCGTCTGAGGGACCTTGGTGATACTGGTATAGTCCAGCACCTCCCGCACCTTGGCAATATCAAGAGCAAAGAGCTCTTCATCAAGGGTAAAGGTCAGATACTGGGTTGATTCAACGATTTCTGTCGCAGCCATAACTCCCCCTTTTCATCCGGATTTGTTTGAACGGAGAACCATTATCCACCTGCTTCAGCGTATGCAGACTGTTGCGGTCTGAACCGGAGGATCAAGCAGCTTCCACTCTGCGCTCCAGCGCTTCAACCCGCCTGATCAGATGCGGGATGTCGAGAATCAGGGCAACCGAGCCATCTCCAAGGATCGTGGCGCCGGAAATACCGTCAATATTCTTGTAGGCCCTGCCCAACGACTTGATGACCGTCTGGTGTTCACCGATCACATGGTCGACCACAAAGCCAACCTGGTGGCTCTCGACGGTCGTAATGACGATCTGCTCGATGTCCGGCCTCTCCCCCTGCATGTAGAATTGTTCCCGCAGGGGGACATACGGAACGATACGCCCCCGGACATTGGCGATGTTCCGACCGTGGGAATTCTCAATGTCTTCGCGGGTCAGCTCCACGCATTCGTTGACCAGCGCCAGCGGTATGACGAAACAGTCGGGGCCGATCCGTACCAGCAGGCTCTCGATGATGGCCAGGGTCAGGGGGAGCTTGACCGTGATGGTCGTTCCCACCCCCTTTTTGCTGTCGATGTTGATGGTGCCGCGCAGGGCTTCAATGGCGCGCTTGACCACATCCATCCCCACCCCGCGTCCGGAGACGCTGGTCACCTGCTTGGCGGTGGAAAAACCCGGCTCGAATATCTGGGCAAAGATCTCCTTGTCGCTGAGCTCGGCCGTGGCCGCAAGCAGCCCCTTCTCAACCGCCTTGGCGTGGATGGCTTCGCGGTCCAGGCCGCCGCCGTCGTCCTTGATGGTGATCAGAACGCTGTCCCCGGAATGGACCGCGGTCAGATGGACCGTTCCCTGACGCGGCTTGCCGGCCTGCTCCCGTTTGTCCGGGGCTTCGATGCCGTGGTCGATGCTGTTGCGGATCAGATGGACGAGCGGGTCGTTCAGTTTCTCGATAACCGTCTTATCAAGTTCGGTATCGGCCCCTTCGGTGGTCATCTCGATCTCTTTGCCCAGTTCCTGGGAAAGATCCCGCACCAGCCGCTTGAACTTGCTGAAGGTGGTACCGATGGGAAGCATGCGGATGTTCAGGGCGTTGTCCCGCAGGTCGGCGGTAAGCCGCTCGACCTCCTCGGAAATGGCCAGGAGGTCGGCCTGCTTGGTGGACTGGGCCAACTGGGTGAGCCTCGCCTGCACGGTGACCAGCTCTCCTACCAGGTTGACCAGAACATCCAGCTTCTCCGCCGGCACCCTGATGCTGGATGCCGACTCCTGGACCTGACGTTCCTGGCGCACCTCCCGCACGTGCTGCTGTTCGACCAGGGCGGACGCCACCTGCTCCGCCTTCACCAGGCCGGCATCCACCGCCAGCTCGCCGAACCGGCGGTGCCGGGAAAGGAGCATCTCCATATCTTCGGTCCGCAGCTCTCCACGCTCCACCAGGATGTCACCCAGTTTTTTGTAATCCTGATCGACATCCAACTGGCCGCCGTCATCGATCATGTCGATGGTCAGGTCGCAGTCATCCTCGACGAAGATGAATACGTCCCTGATGGCATTCTCCCCCCGGTTGGTGGTGAGAATGATGTCCCAGTAAAGATAGCAGCTCTCCGGTTCGAGATCGCTCAAAGCGGGGAGATTGGCCATCTGGGCAACAACGTTGGTCCTGCCCAGCCCCCGGAGTTCGTTCAAAAGCGACATCGGGTTCGTGCCGGTCATGAATAACCCGGCAAACGGCTTGAACCGGATGCGATAGGTAACCTGGCCGCTGGTTTCAGGGGCTGGCGGCTGGTCTGCGAGGCCGGGCGAATCGTTGGTCTCGTGGGTCTCCCCACCACCGGAAAGAGCCTTGAACCCGGCAATGAGTTCCTCGCTGGCAGCGGTATCCGGATCGACCCCGTCACCATCGAGCATCGCCTTGATCCGGTCCCTGGCCGCCAGACTCAGATCCACCAGATTCTGGCTGACCGACAGCCTGCCGCTGCGCACCAGATCGAAGACGGTTTCCACTTCGTGGGTAAAGGCGGCAATGGTCTCGAAGCCGAACATGGCCCCGGATCCCTTGATGGTGTGCATGGCGCGAAAAACACGCCCGATGAGCTCGCTGTCGGCGGGGTTTTCCTCCAGCTCCAGCAGTGAACTCTCCAGCTCTGTGAGCAGTTCGTAGGCCTCGTCCTTGAATGCCTGACGATGTTGATCGATCATCCCAGCACCTTCTTTACGACCGCAATGAGCTGGTCAGGCTGAAACGGCTTGACGATCCACCCGGTGGCCCCGGCCGCCTTGCCTTCCTGTTTCCTGGTATCCTGCGATTCGGTGGTGAGCATGACGATCGGGATGAAGCGGCAGGCCGGCAGTGCCCGCGCCCCCTTGATCAGGCCGATACCGTCCAGGTTGGGCATATTCAGGTCGGTAATCAGCATGTCGACCTTCTGCCCTTGCAGCTTCTGCAGGGCATCCTTACCGTCAACCGCCTCGACCACGTCATAGCCGTGCTGCTTGAGGGTAAAGCTCACCATCTGCCTGACACTCGCCGAATCGTCGGCGGTCATGATCATCTTCGCCATCAGTCTCGTCCTCCCATCCAAATACAGGTGTGGCAGACATCCACCACACACCCCATCTGTCTCAATTGGCCGGCAGCGTCCGCCGCCTCCCAGACCGCCGACCCGGGTCCGGCGATAATGGTAAACCTTTTTTTCATAAACACCGAACTCCGGTGGGCCGAGCAAAGAATTTGCAGCCCGGTAACGTCTATCTCCGTAACCCCGGACAAGTCCGCAGTTATGGTGTTCGCCTTCTCGAAGGCCGCCAGCAACTGCTTCCGGAGCTCATCGGCATACGGAATGGTCATCTCTCCGGCTATGGTCACCACAACCGCGGCTGGATCGTCCGGCGCTGCCAAGGTCCGTACTGAAAGGTCACTCATCCCTGTCCCCCTGATGTCAGAAAAGCTCGACGTTATCACCCAGGCTGTCCGCTGAAGCCGCCTGATCGCCGGCATGGCTTCCCCCAAACGGCACCGCCTTGTCAAACGCTGCTGCTCCGCGCTCCGTCCGGGTAACGACTTCGTGCACTTTACGCTCGCTATGCATGGTATAGCGGGCAGCCAGCGCCTTCAGCCGTTCGGCAGCCGGCTGTCCGACCGGTGGCGGGAATTCCCGGCGGCTGGCCGCGCAGACCTGCTCTGCGGCCTGCAACGAGTCGACAATCGCCTGCGAGAGCTCCTCATGGGCAGCAATCCCCCTGATCCCCTCAACGATCTCCCCTTGCAGACTGTCAACGGTCCCGTCGATCGACGCGACCAATTCGAATACTTCGTTCTGGACGGCACAGATCTCCTGCAGGGAGATGGTCAACTCGTCGAGCATCCCTTTAACGTCCCGGTCAATGGAGGCAGAGTCATTGGCCACCCGTCCCTGCAGCCGCTCGGTCACCGCAGTAATGGCCTGGAGCGGCCGTGAAACAGACGCCGTCTGTGCCATGGTGTCAAGGGAGAGCCGCTGAATCGCCTCTGCCAGCACACCCAGGGCTGCCCCCTCGCTGCCAACCTTGACAGCCTTGATCTGGGCATTGAGAGCTATCAGTTCGATCTCTGTGCCAATGGTTTCGATGTCGCGGACAAAGGTGATAATCTCGCCGATCGTCCCGATTACCGTCCCCATGGCAGTAATCAGCCTGTTGTTTTCCCTGGCGCTCTCGGCAAGCACCGTGGTCACGCCGGCCAGCTCTTTTTCCATGGTCGAAAAAAAGGTCTGGTCGGTCTGATCCGAGACCCCGGCCATCTTTCTGACCTCACCGGCAAGCCCTCCCCCCTTGGAGCTGATCGACTCAAGGCTTTTGGTGATCGTGGCAATGGCATGTTCCAGTTCATTGTCCGAGTTTTTCAATTGAGCCATCTGCAGTTCGCAGATGTCGCCGATCTCGACGGCAAGGTCATGCCGCACCTGCTGAGAAAGGCCATCCATCCTGTCGATGGCGGCACTGAGTTCGTCGAAGGCTTCCTGAACATGCTCCAGCTGTTGCCGGACAATGTCGTGGAACTGCATGAAGGTAACGATTTCACCCAGGTTCTGTTCCATCTCGGCAGAAATGGCGCTGATGACTGCTGCCGCCTCACCCCGTTGGCTGTTCACCGTCTCCAGGGTTTCCAGGCTTTCCTGAACCCGTTGCAGCGTCGCATGGACCTGGGCGTGCTGGTGCGTTTCCACCACCCGTACCCGTTCGAGCGTTTCGCCGATCAACCCTTCCAGGCTGTTCAACTGGCCGGTTATGGTTTCCGACTTGCTCACGACATCCACCGAGAGGCGGGCCACGTCATTGGCCAGCGTTTCGAACCCGGCGGCATTCCCCCCGAGGCGGGCACTTTCGATCTTTGTGGAGATCCCCAGCATGCGCAGCACCTTGTTGATCTTGCCAAAGCCGACCAAAGGCGCCTTGGCGTTTTCAAGCATGCTGATGATTTCCCGGAAGTCTCCGCTAATCTCGTCCATTTCTCTCTGTAGATTGGACAGGTAGAGACCGAGCCGGCTGACGACATCGTTGATGGTCGTCATGGTCGCGGTGATCTTCTCTCCGCTGACCACCCTCACCATCTGGTCAGACTGAGTGGTCACACCGCGCGCCTGTCCCCAAAGGCCTTGAAAGCGGCCGCCCAGCGCGAGAAACTCCCGCTCGCTGGCGACGGCCACCGCCCCCAGGGATCTGGCCTGACTGCCAAGAATCTCCTGCCAGTCGCCAAAGGCGTTGTTGTTTTGGAAGTTCTTAAGCCCGGATTCTGTAGTATGTTCGAACATGTTGGATCACCAAGCCAGCGTATCGGAACGATCAGGATAAGGTACAGCTCTCTCGAGTACTCTGGCCAGTATCAAGTTAGCGTATTTTAATATAAACATAACTGTATCCTCTATTTTTCTTTTGACAACACAGGATTGAGAAATCAGACACTCGGTAATGCGTTGTATTCGGTGGCTGGGCAAGCATTACCGGCTGAATGCCGGTTAACCCATCAAAAAGTTATCCACCTATTGATGTATAAATTATCGGGGAATATTAAACTTACTCCTGATTAGTACCAATCTTCCGCAACACACTCTCCCCCTCCCTTGACGGGAGGGGGGCGGGGGGGTGGGTGAAGCTGCAACCAGCGAACTTCGTGGC
>JAJZTK010000259.1 GCA_021849045.1 Deltaproteobacteria bacterium
AATTGATGAGCGAAACGGGGTCCAGCACGAAACCGACGTGCGCACGGTCTTTGGACTCAGCAAGGGGTTTTGACGCACTTCATTTGCAGAAAAGGAGGAGACGATGGAACTGAAAACACCATATGCTTTCGGAAAGACAGTGGAAATGCCATATGCCGAAGCGGAAAAGAGGGTCCGTGAGGAACTGGCAAAGGAAGGATTCGGGGTGCTCACCGAAATCGATGTCAGGAAGAAGTTTGCGGAAAAGCTCCAGAAGGAATTCCGTGACTACATTATTCTTGGCGCTTGTAACCCGCGTCTGGCCTATGAAGCACTGGGCAGGGAGGTAAATCTCGGGACTCTCCTCCCCTGTAATGTGGTGGTCTATGTCAGGGATGACGGCAAAACGGCGGTCATGGTCATGGACCCGGTTGCGGCGCTTTCCATGATCGGTAACACGGAGATAACGGAAATTGCAAAACAGGTCTCCTACAAGATGCAACGGGTACTGGCGGCGCTGTAATGGCTTTTTGCATGATATTCAATGTGCAGTGAAGTCTGCTGGGGATACTGAAGGATCTCTTATGAATGATCAATCAGAAATCGTTGAGCTTTCTATCAAAGGCATGGATTGTGCCGATTGCGCTCGGCACATCAAGGACGCCATTGCTGCGGTACCGGGCGTAACAGAGGTGGAGATTCTGCTCACCGCCCAGAAGGCAGTTGTACGTCTTGACCCGACTATAACCGGCCCGGGGGAGATACGCAGGGCCGTGGAAGGTGCGGGGTATTCGGTTGTCACCCCTGAAGCAGTTTCTGTGCAAGCTCCTTTTCTCGGCCAGTTCACCCGGCATGTTCTGGTCCTCTTCGGAGTCGTCTTCGGCGCTGTTCTCTTCATTGTCGTCATCGGGGAATGGTTCGGGCTCTTCGAAGCTGTTACACGGCGGCTGCCCTGGTCGGTTTGGCTCGTTTTCATCTTTATCGGCGGGTATCCGGTCTTTACCAACGTCCTCAGGGCCGCCTTTAGGGGAAGGATTACCTCCCATACTCTCATGACCATAGGGGTGCTTGCGGCGGTGGCGGTCGGGGAATGGGCTGCCGCCGTTATCGTCGTCTTTTTCATGCGCATTGGCGATTACGTGGAAACGTTCACCGCAGAGCGGGCCCGCCGGGCACTGAAAGACCTGACCGCCATGGCTCCGCAGACGGCGCGTGTGGAGCGAGACGACGCCGAAGTGGATGTGCCGGTCGCCGAGGTACGGGTCGGCGAAACGGTTATTGTGCGGCCGGGGGAGAATATCCCGGTGGACGGCGAGGTGATCGGCGGGCAGGCGACTGTGGACCAGGCGACAATCACCGGCGAGTCTATGCCGGTCGAGGTGGGACCTGGCGCCAAAGTCTTTGCGGCGACGATCGCCCGACTGGGAGGTCTGCGCATCCGCGCTCTTAAAGTGGGTTCGGACACCACCTTCGGGAAAGTAATCAAGCTTGTGGAACAAGCGGAAGCAAATCGGGGGGAGGTGCAGCGGTTTGCCGACCGTTTTTCCGGCTACTACCTCCCCGTTGTCATGGGCGTTGCTTTCCTTACCTACCTGCTCAGCCGTAATCCGCTGGCAACCGCAGCGGTACTGGTGGTGGTCTGCTCCTGTTCCTTCGCCCTTGCCACCCCTCTTGCCATGATTGCCTCCATCGGCGCAGGTGCACGACGTGGACTTCTCATCAAGGGGGGGAAATACCTGGAGGCGCTCAGCCGTGCCGATGTGCTCCTCCTCGACAAGACCGGCACATTAACCCTCGGCCGGCCGCAGATCACCGATATTTTCCCGTTGGAGGGTTTTTCCGCTGACGAGGTGCTGACATTCGCCGCTTCCGCGGAGCGCTACTCCGAACATCCCTTGGCCGAAGCGGTACGGGAGGCGGCAAAGGCACACAACCTGCCCCTTGGCGAGCCGGAAGGGTTCACGGCCGTTCCCGGCATAGGTGTTAGGGCTTGGGTGAATGACCGGCTTATCGAGGTCGGCAGCAGCAGGCTAATTTCCGAGGCGGAATCGCTCTCACCGTTGGCTGGTCTCGATGCACAAGGGAAAACGACCTTGTACGTGGTCTGTGATGGAAAGCCTGCCGGTGTACTGGCCGCCAGCGATACGCTCCGTCCGGAAGTTCCCGAGGCCCTTGCCGAAATGGGAAGACTTGGGGTACGCCGGATCGAGCTCCTCACCGGCGACAACGAGCGTACCGCAGCCTTACTGGCGGAAAGCCTGGGCCTGCAATACCGCGCAAGTCTCCTCCCGGAGGACAAGATCGCGGTCGTGAAGGAATACCAGGCCAAAGGACACGTAGTCGTCATGGTGGGTGACGGTGTGAACGACGCCCCAGCCCTTGCTCAAGCCGACGTCGGTATCGCCATGGGGGCGGCCGGAAGCGATGTCTCCATCGAAGCAGCCCATGTCGCGCTGATGCGGGAAGATTGGACCCTCGTCCCGGAGCTTTTCCAGATCGCACGCCGGACGATGAAAGTTGTGCGCCTGAACCTCGCCTTTACCGCTTGCTACAACCTGGCCGGCATGTCACTCGCCGCCCTCGGACTGCTGCCGCTTACCTTGGCTGCTGCGCTCCAGTCGCTTCCCGATCTCGGTATTCTTGTAAACTCATCGCGGCTTCTGAGACGAAAAACCATTTGGCAGTCTTTGAAGGGGAGTTAGGCCAACCGGCAGAATCTGACAAGATTTTTACACCCGGATGGCCGTATGGCGACGCAACGTTCCACTGTCCATTGATCAGGGTATTGCATAAGCCCACTCACCCCGAGTGAAGTATATTTCACGGGTTTTTTCGGGACAAACCGAGA
>JAJZTK010000260.1 GCA_021849045.1 Deltaproteobacteria bacterium
GTCCCCAAAAATGAACTGGTGGATAAATTCATCATTGAGCTGACCAGGATCGCTGAAACCTATAACAAGGAGGGTGGACAGTCGATTTCCCGGGACGACGTGGAGAACGCCCGCAGACTGATCGTGGCGCTGGAAGATGAGCTATTCGGCCAGCCGGCCTACCGCACCATCCGGACCACAATCGAGCAACTTCTGACCCTGGTCGAGCCCGCAATTCCCATCTTCAAGTACAAGGCCGGCGTGAACGGCTTTCTGCGAGGCGAAGGTGCGGGAAACTTCAGGCTGGCGGACATGAGCTATGCGGAGGGCCGCGATGCGGGACGCCTGCTCTACAGGGTCAAGCCGTTCGCTTACTGGCATCCCAATAATTATCTGGATGTCCATCTGGAAGGGCAGGGATACGGTTTTACCGGCGAAGGGTCCCGTGATTCCCATGAACTAAACCTCTATCAGGGGTTCGTGGAGGCCAAGCTCCCTGCTAGCGATGCCCCCGGTAAAAGCCTGCTGGCCCTCAAGGCCGGACGGCAGGAGTTCAATTACGGCAGCGGTTTCATTCTCGGGACCGACACTTTCTTCAACGGACTGACCTTCGACGCGCTCAGGCTCAGGGTGCAGCCATCCGTAAACTGGTTCAACTTTCTGACCGTTGATCTGCTGGCAGGTAAATACGCCAAACCCTTTTCCGATGGCCTGAAGGGGAACCTGCTGGGTGCCTATGTGGCTTATGAGCCTGCTGAAGACAGCACCCTGGAGGCATATGCCTTCCGTGATACCGGATACGAGGAGCGCCAGCCAGGTGAACACCGTGACACTTTCGGGTTCCGAAGCACCAGTACGGCCGGCATGTTCGGACTGGAGTACGAACTGGCGTACCAGTCAGGCAAGATTTTCAACGGCACCATCAATGAGAATATTGCAGCTTACGGCGGCCACGTAGATCTGACTGGAGAATTTTCCCTCAGAGCATTCGAAAACGCCTACAACAGCACCGTCTTCCTGAGCTTTGCCATGGGGTCAGGCGACAAAAACGCTACCACTGGAACCTCGTTTGCGAAAGAGTTTCGTAACGGCAACAATGACACCTCTCTGGTGGGCGACATGGGTGTGATCGGCGATCTTTCCGGTTTCGACGCCGGTGATCAGCATGCCAGCGGCATACAGGCCTACACCTTGGGCTTTGGAATCGACCTCTCCAAAAAGCTGAATTTCTCCGCAACCGGTCGCAAATTCATGGCCGACAAAGTGGCAGACGGTTTCAGCCGGGATCTGGGGATTGAGGCCGATTTTACCTTGACCTACATCCATAACAAGGATTACGCGCTGGTCGTAGGCTACGACCATCTCTTCACCGGCAAGTTCTTCCGCCAGGCCACCGGCAGTGACAAGGACATAAACTATGCCTTTGCCATGCTCCAGTTCAATTACGATTGGACCAAGCGCAAGCGGTAGCTACGAAACCCAATAAGCGAGAGAGGTAAGTATGGAAAGAATCATGCGGATGGTTAAAACCCTGTGCATTGTGTTTGTTGCAGCGGCAATGACGTTTGGAGTCATCTCAGACGTGCATGCCAAGCCCGACTACAAAGGTATGGTCGAGGAAGTCGGCGTGTTTCTGAATGAGGCGCTCAACCAGTACAAGAAGGGAAATGTCCTGGAGGCAAAGCAGAAGGCCCAGGGGGCCTATTTCCAGGTTTATGAAAACCTGGAGGGGCCGATCCGGATCAACATTTCCGCCAGACTGAATACCGAGCTGGAAGAGGAGTTTATAACCATCCGCAAGATGATAGTGGCCAAGGAACCGGCCGGGGCCATCGAAAAGAGAATAAACGACTTCATGGACAAGCTCAGAACCCTTGTTCCCCAGTTGGAGGGAGGGGTCGAGATCGTTGCCGAATCCGGCGGAGCTTCCGGGCAACAGGCAGCGGCAGCAGAGGGAAAGAGCAGCGGGGCAAATATCGAACCGGTCTGGCTCAACTCCTTCGAAAACATCAAGACCGGGCTAAAGGGCGCCCTTGACGCCCACAAGCAGGGAGACGCGAAACGGGGAAGCGAGCTTGTGTTGCAGACCCAGTACGATCACTACAAGAACAGCCTGCTGGAGACCGCGATCAGGCGCTTTGTTTCCCAGAAAAAAGATTTCGAGAACAACTCCGGCTTCACCGACATCGCCGCCATGATGAAGGAGGGCAAGGCGCCGGAGCAGGTTGAGGGGCGGATCTCGGCCCTGCTGGCCGGCTTGCAGGGAGACCTGCCCGGTCTCCAGATCATCGAGGGGGCCGTTTCGAAACGGGAGGCGGGCAAGTCCGTCGAGGGGGGAGCGCCGTCCAAGGATTGGAGCAAGGTCACCGCCGAGCTGTTCGACGGGATCGACAAGGCGCTGGTGATCTATGAAAACGGTGATGTCAAGAGTGCGATCCTGGCCGTTCAGGATGCCTATTTCGATCTCTTCGAGGGGAGCGGGATGGAATCCAAACTGGGGGCACGGGATGTGAACTTCAAGGCCCGGCTGGAGGGGCACTTCAGCATGATCGTCGCCAAGATGAAAAGCGGCGCTCCCGGCGATGATATCAGGGGGATGCTGGCACCCATGCGGGCCGACTTCGACAAAGGGGCGGCAATGCTCGGCAAGGGGCAGGAGTCTGCCGCTACCCTGTTCTTCTACTCGCTGATGATCATCCTGCGCGAGGGGATCGAGGCGATCCTGATCATATCGGCCATCATGGCCTACCTGGCCAAGACCGGCAACCGCGACAAGCTCAAGGTGATCTACAGCGGCTGCATCTCGGCTCTTGTCCTGAGCGGGATCACGGC
>JAJZTK010000102.1 GCA_021849045.1 Deltaproteobacteria bacterium
ACGTCTACAACCTTAATATCGGCAATTCCGGCCTGTTCCTCTCCGGGCTCTACGCCAAGCGGCCCGATTTGATGGCCCAGGCTGTGCAACAGGGTCAGAACCTGGACCTGGCCAAAATGAAAGGAGGAGCGCCGTCAGCTACCCCCCAGGACAAGGAGAACCTGAAGAAGGTCGCCCAAAGCTACTGGGATTCCCGCACTGCGCCGCTCTTCGAGCGTCTGGAGGCGAAGGCGTTCCTCTTCTTCGCCTTTGCCCTGTACGGCGAGCAGCTTAACCCCATAGACGATCTGGTCACCGGGATTCTGCCGGTGGGCAAGCAGTTCTCGAAGGACGAGACCAGGGATTGGAACCACCTGACTGATTTTCTCCACCACAAGCTGCTGCTGGTGGATGGCAGCCGTCTGCAGATGGGTGGGCGGAATATCGAAGACTCCTACCATATGCACCCGAATCCCCTGGTCAAAAAGTACCTGTTCATGGATACCGACCTGTATGCCGAACTCCGGCAAGGGGGCGATGAGGTGGTCAGATCCTTCGATGACCTGTGGAACTTCTCGGCCATGGTTGCCACCCTGGCGGAAGTGCGTCAGCACGCCCCCAACGACTTCGCCGCCAATGGAGCTGCCTTCAGTGAGGCGGAAAAAAACTGCAAAGCGCTGACTGAAGCGGTAGCCAGGGAAGCCTGCATCGACAACGAGTTCAAGGCCCGCTTCCTCTCACTGGACCAGCGTCTGGCAAGACTGCAGCAGGAGATGACCGAGAATGAAGGCCACTACAGAGAGCATTACCTGCCGACAGTCGCTGCCGAAGAGGGGGGATTCCCGCTCGATGCCGCCACGGTGCTGACCTACTTCGAAAATATTCCCTTCAACAGATCCGTGCTCCCGACCGAGCGGACCAGGAGTTACGGAGCCATTGCCGGCAAAGAGGGCGCCAGCGGGAAAAACATCACCGCCTTGTGGCTCCAGTCGCTACCGGAGGTATGCGCCCGGGCGACGCCGGCAAAACCGGCGCGGATCATCCTCCACAATGCCTATTTCTTCCCGGCAGCCAACCTGACCTTTGGCTTGATTCAATTGGCGGGCGGTGCACTGGACTGCAGCAACGTCACGGTTACGGTGCTTACCAACTCCATTGAGACCACTGACCTTAACGTGGTCAACCTGGCGGCCCGGCACTCCCTTAAGGCATTTACCGAATTCTACCAGCAGCAGAAAGACCAACCGGGACGAGCCCGCTTCGAGTATTTCGAGTACCAGCCGCAACCGGGCAAGGCCAACCTCTCGCTGCACAGCAAGGTGACCGTGCTGGGAGACGACATAGTCATCGGCTCGGCCAATGCGGATGTTCGCAGCTTCATGATGGACAGCAACAACGTCATGCTTGTCCGGAACGCACCGGGGTTCGCGGCAGACTACCGGGCATTTGTTCAGAAAATCCTGGATGAACCGGGCCGGGTAACGCAGCTGAACGACTACTTTGCGCATACTCCGCGCGAAACCATGCTTAAAGAGGATCTGGCGGTGTTTCGGCAGATCATGGCAAAGTACGGGGTGGACAAGAAGCTCGACGAGGCACAGGTGAAGCAGGTTGAGGGGCGGTTTGTGCAGATGCTGAACGCGGCGTACGAACTGACAAAGGGCTTCTTGGATCCTGCAGCCTCATTGAGTGAAAAGAGGAAACAGCAGGATACCTTTAACGACAAGTTCAAGCCTATCTGATTCCGTGGTCCCAAGCAGCCGGCAGAGCGATGCTGGGGGTAAAAGGAGGGGCAGATGGCAACCCTTACCGCAGGGCAACTCGGATCAACGGTGGCACGGTCAGGCTGAAGGAACGGATGCGTTCCGGGTGACGGTGAAGGGGGCTGGAGATACGATCCCGTCATATCTCCAGCCCCCATGCATTTGTCGATTAACCGGGTTCCCCTGTCAGGGCTTGAACATGCCGGTCTCCACCCATTCCCCTTTGAGCATCGACCACCAGTCGGTTGCCAGCCCCTTCAGGACGTACTCGTACGGGAGCCAGCCATAGCCGGCGGCCCCCCAGCCGGTGCCCCACGAGTTGCGGATCAATAGGGCGCCCTTGGTCTCGGCCGCGCCGGCATTGGTGTTCTTGATCTTCATGGCGTCGTCGTAGCCAACGGCGACGATGGCATGACCGCCCGCGATCTTTTCTCCGGCTGTCGGATACGGGATCTTGCCGGTGGCGGATGCCTGGGAGATGGAGTTGTAGACCGTGAAGCCGAACATGGACGGAAGTCCTGCCGCCAGGTTGGTCTTGATTCGGGTCAGGAGGTCGGCCTTTGTCGTTCCGGGCGGATCGAGGCGGTAGTAGTTGAGCGCCTGGAAGCTCTGGGCAAAGGCGTAGCAGAAGGCCGGCGGCTCCTTGTCGAAGTCGGCGGTGACGTAGGGCCAGTACTCTTCCGGCGGTGTGCCGAAGAGGGCCAGCGCCCCCATGGTGGTGCGGAGGAAGGCGCCGGTGTCGCCGGTCCAGTGGGACATGTTGCGGGTCACCTTGTAGAGGAAGAGCCGGGATGCGTCGACATGTTTGCCAAAGGCCCGCCGCTCGAAATACTCGTAGATCCCGACCCCCGCATTAGCAGTGCATGAGCCGATGTTTTTCTGGTCCTCGATGGGGGAGCACCAGGGGCGCAGGTCCGCCGTTAAAGGAATCGCCTTGGGCGGTGTCGCCGCCTTGGCTCTCGTCAGCATCGACTTGATCGTTTCGTGTTCAGGGGTGTAGTCCCTGAAGTCCGGGTAGTCCGGTAACCAACCCATGCTCAATCTTTCGCCTGTCTCGCTCATGACATCCTCCTGTAGTGAACGTACGCCGGAGATTTCCCCGGTGTCGCAGATGTTCCCCTCCACCGGTCTGCCGGCGTCTGATGTTGACTGGCGAAGGGATATGCCTTAATAGTCCGGTAAGGCGCTGAAAATACAATGCTACGTACGGCTATTTATTTGCCGTCTGAAAGGGGGACAACGGATGGGGCAATACTATCGTGCTATTGAGGTACAACGATGGAAGGGCACAATGTCTTTTCCGGCGCGGCGGATGAACGGTAGCTGGCGCTGAAGGGGCCGCGTGAAATGGTTAGCCCCGATGAACCTGGTCGATCAGAGGGTCGACCGACGGTGCCGGTCCACCCATTTCGTAATAATCTTAATGTGTTCATAATATTGACATAATGGCTGAAATCGTGTATGAAAGATGCCATTATGTCAATTGCTATATTTTCATTAAGGTGAGGTCACAATGAGAGCGACACCGATTAGGCAGGGCAAACTCCGCAACGCACGTCGGATCAACCTGTTGCTTGCCTGCGTGGCAGCGGTTATGATCCTGGCACTCGGTCGGCAGTCGGACGCAGTGACCAATTCCATTATGCACAACAGTTCAACGGCCAATACCAAGGGGTACTGGTCGGGCAAATGGGGGGTCGCGGGGGGACAGTACGGACAGTTCACCTGCTCCACCTGCCATTCTACGAACACTGCCAACATCAAGCGGATCGTCACCTCCATTCCTGCAACCATCGGAGTTGCCGTAAACAAGTCGGTGGTCTTCACCAACGTGACCGGCCTGAACAGCTTCGGCGATGATTCAACAACCCCAAACTACACCTCGTCGACCAGGGTCTGCGAGGTCTGCCATACGCAAACTATTGCCCATCGGTATGACAACAGCGCGGCCGGAGTTACCCAGAAGCCCAATCACATGGGCGGCAGCCGGCAAGACTGCATCTCCTGCCATAAGCACAACAAGGGGTTTTCCGCTTCCTGCTCAAGCTGCCACGGCTATCCTCCGGTCACCACTGGCCAGTTGGCGACCGTACCGGCGCCGACCTATGCCCTGGGTAACCCGGCAGTCAACGAAGGCGCCCACGCCAGGCATGCCCAGACCGAGAACATGGCCTGCGCCACCTGTCACGCGAACAATACCACCGGTGGCCATCCCGGCGCCACCGTCAGGATCGGCTTCCAGTACAACAATACCAACTGGGCGAAACTCTCCGGCCCGCTCAGCGTTTTCAGCAGCTACACCGGTAACAACACGGCCGGCGCCAAGCCCGCAGGGTCCAGCGACGTGAACACCGTTGTGGGCAACAAGGCGGCCATCGACAACAGCTGCGGGGTTTACTGCCATGGCAACTGGCCAGGAAGCGGTGCAGTACGGCCTGCGTGGACCGATATCGGTGCCGGCGGCTCCGGCGCCTGCGGCAAGTGCCACGGTGCTTCCGCCTCTGCTCCGCCTACCCGCGCCAGCCACCCGACCCATGCGGGGAACGGCAGCGGCCAATACCGCTTCGCCTGCACCACGTGCCATCCGAGCGTAACCAACAGCAGCCACATCCAGGGGAACGTTCAGTGGCGTCTCAGCTCTGCCACCGGTTCGGTCGTAACCCCGGGTGCCACCTATCGAGGCTCTGCTAACGGCTCCACCGGTGCCATCGCGCCGAGCGCCAGCTATGGCACGTGCAGCGGGCTTTACTGCCACAGTTCCGGCGCAACCATCGCCACCGTCACGGCACCGCGCACCGTGCCCACGTGGGGTACTGCGCTCGGTTGCAACGACTGCCACGGCAACAGTACTGCGACCCTGACGACCGGTTCCCATCCCAAGCACGTGGCGAGCGCCGGCTGCGACAAGTGCCATGCGCTGACCGCTGCCAATGCCAACGCCTTGAAGAACGTGGCAAGCACCGGTTACCATGTGAACGGTCAGATCAATATCGCCTTCGAGATGAACAGTTCGGCGACCAGCGGCGCCCAGTACGGCGGCGTGTCGACTCCGCGAGCCAAGACCCCGGACAACGGTGCATCCTACGGCAGCTGTACCAACATCACCTGCCATAACAACGGCCAGTCGGTCTGGTTGGGTACGACCGGTGCCGGCACCACCCCGCAGTGGGGAAATGCCGCTGCCGGCGGCTGCGGGGCATGCCACGGCAATACCGGAGGATACACCGATTACCGGAAGGCTGCGCCGCTCTATGCCGACGGCTCGCCGAAGCCGAACTCCCACCAGTTCCACGTGGACACCCGCACAACTCCGGTCGGCGAGACCCAGTGCAAACACTGCCATGCCTCCGTCACCGCCTCCAATACGGCCATCAACGGCACCTCCCCGGCCAACCACGCAAACAACGCATACAACGTTGTTGCCGGCTCTACCTATACGGACGGAGACAATGCCGGCGGCGCCGCGGTTGCCGTGACGGCGAACTATACCTACAGCGGCACCCCCAACAGCAGTAGTTGCTCCAACGTCTCATGCCACCCGACAGGCCTGGCAGGGACCAAGGCGGCCAGTTCGGTGAAGTGGAATGACAACTATGCCTGCATCGATTGCCATAACGTCAACCTGACCGCAACCACCAGCTATCACCATGCCATGCGGAACTACTCCTCCACCTATCAGAACGGTGTCCCTTCCGGCTCTGCCGACAACGGCACCAACGCCGTCAACCGGCGCTGCACCATGTGCCATCTGGACCACAATGTCTTCAGCCCGGCCCTCAGCAACGGCGCCGGCACCCGGGCCGGTAACCTCAGAACTAACATTGCCTCCACCACTGGCGCCGGCTCCGATTTCATCAAATCCGCCAGCGAGGGTATCTGCATCAGCTGCCACAAGAACACCCTCACCAAGGATACGACAAAGATCATGGTCGACGGCAACTCGACGACCGTCGTTGTCACCCTGGACACCTATTCATCGTCAGCCCATCAGTACAACGTCACCTCCACCATGTCGAACGGAGGGGCGGTATTCAACGCCAACTGCTCAAAGTGCCACAACGGCAGGACTGGTGAGGTGGCACTCTTCCAGAGCCGTTCCACGGCCGTCCACGACAGCGGGTCCCGGCATGTCCTGGGTGCTCTCGGTGCTGCAACGCCCGGCCAGTTCCAGGAGGAGAACTTCTGCTACCGCTGCCACAGCAAGGCCGCCGACGCCATCGGCGGGGTAAAGAAGAGCGCCGACGCCAACGACTGGTACGGGGCCAAGACCGACATGACCGCAACATCCACGGCCATCTACCAGCTGTTCCAGAAGACGAGCAAACACCCGGTCGCTAGCTACAGCAACAAGCACGATGCCGTGGAAACCGCTGCCGCCAGTTTCAGCGGTACCCAGCGCCATGTGGAGTGTGAGGACTGTCATAACCCTCACCAGGCTACGATGGCCGCCCCTCTGCGCGGCGCCACCGGGCTTGATCCCACCTCTCCGGCGGCCGGTTCTACGCCGACCTATACGATGGTTACGGTGACCGCCCCAGACCAGCAGTACAAGGTCTGCTTCAAGTGCCACACCGACTGGGCCGGCTATGGAACCGGCACAACCAACCTGGCCGTCGATTTCAATACCAGTAACGACAGCTTCCACTGGGTGGAGAATGACAAATATACCTACACCGTAAACAGCGGTACCGGCAAAGGAATCTGGAAAAACGCCCAGTTCAACCTGAACGCGGTTCCCACCCAGGGGACGAAAAAATATGTCGAAGTGATGATGCCACGGACCGGCATAACCTATGACAATGCCACCCTCAGGACCCTTCCCCTGCGCTGCTCCGACTGCCATGGTTCCGACGGCGCCGATGGCGGGGTGAACGTCCCCGAAGGCCCCCATGGCTCCACCATTGCCAACATCCTCAAGGTTCCGGCCGGCAGCCCCTACACCACCTGGAACGCAACCACCAGCTCCCTGACCGGCGATACCTGGTGCCTGAACTGCCATGACCCGGCTTTTGGCAACTCCGGTTTCATACCGTCAAACGGCCACCTCTACGGCGGATCAGGCAAGCACCAGCGGGCGTGCCAATTCTGCCACCTGGCAATTCCGCACGGGTCCGGCTCTGAAGGGGCTGGAGCGGCCAATCAGCGGAAGCATCTCCTGAAGCCGACGACGTTTACGGAAGGAATAGATTCCGAGACATCGGGGAATCAGAACCAGCACGGAACCTGGGTAATTCCGGGCTGCACCTAGCACAATCATAGCAATAATTGATTCATCAAGGGCTGGGGAGACCAGCCCTTTTTTCTGATTTTTTAATGCCATAACGATGAGTATGAACGTTTCCAAAAAAAATTTCTTTGACGCTCTGGTCAGGTTCCTCGGTAGCCTTAAGCTCTCCTTTGCCCTCTTGTTATTACTGGGCGCTCTTGCCGCGCAGAAGGCGATCATGGCCCAGAAGGCCATCGATATGGAGGATGAGCCGTGGTTTCTGACGGCGCTTAATGCTCTGGGGGGCATCTCGCCTGAAGCCGTCACCACCCTCTTAATGGTGGTGCTGGGACTGTTTGTGATCAACTTGCTGCTTTCGAGTGTCAAGATGGTCAAAAAGGTGCGGGGCAGGCAGGACGCCTTCAAGCGGTTCAAGACTGCCCAAGAGATCTCGCGCCTGGCAGACCATGCGGTCATTTCCGTCACGGGAGACCCGTCCGATAGGCTTATCGCCTTTTTCGCGGGGCGCGGCTTCAAGGTTACCGGAGAACAGGGGCCCGAAGGGATCCAACTGCACGCCGGTAAGCGGCAGGCAGGGCTCTGGGGGGTTTTCTTCTTTCACCTGACATTCATGATTGTCCTTGTTGGAGCTCTTCTCAGCACACTTACCAGATATGCCGGTTATATTGCCCTTTCTCCGGGTGACGTCTTCGTTGAAAAACGAAGTGGTTATATGCGCGTAACGGACCGCCCGCTGCTCTTTGGCAGGGATCGTCTGTTCAGGCTCCGTCTCGACAACATTGATGTCTCCTACTGGAAGCCGGGGTTGGTGAAGCAGCGGGCAAATATCGTCACGCTCTTTGCCGCTGACGGGACAGAACTCGGCCGGCAGAGGATGGAGATAAATCACCCTCTCCATGTTGACGGCGTAACAGTATATCAGGGAACGCGGCAAGGGTTCGTGGCCGACCTGCATGTTACGGACCGGGCAGGAACAACAGTCAAGGCCCGGGCGCGGTTCCGTTTTCCGGAACAGCCCGGTGAGAGGATGACGAGCAGCATAACCCTGCCCGGAACCGAAGTTACCCTGCTGATGGAATTGTTTACTGAAAAGATTCGAGAGATACAGGGGTTGGAGGGATTCTTTCCGAACCATATCGCAACACTCATCAAGGTATCGTCTGTGGAACGGGGGGCCCCGGTGTTCCGGGGAGTCGTTTTCAGGGGGACTGCACTCTCTTTTGAAGGGCTGACCGTGGGGTTTGACGATCTCAAGCCGTATTCATCGTTTGTGGTAAAAAGGGATTACGGGGTCCCTGTCATCTTTGCCAGCTTCATTTCGCTGCTGCTCGGCCTTATCGTTGCGTACTACTGGGTACCGGAGAACTGGTGGGCAGCCTGTGAGCGGAACGACGAGGAGGGGTATCGCATCACGATTGGTGCGGTAACTGAGCGTTACAGCGAAACCTTTGCCGAACGTTTTGCCGAGCGGGTAGAGGCCCTGAAGTCGGAGGTACGGAAAACGTGATTGAAGTGGTTTTTTTCTGGCTTGCCGTGGCAGGTTATGTTGCCAGTTCCATTGGTTACATGATTTCACAACTGTTCGGCATGGATCGTTTTCGTCGCGGGGCCATCTTTGCAGCCGTCATTGGGCTGGTGTTCCACTCGGTTTCCCTGGGTGTGCGCTGGAACGAGACCGGACATGGCCCCTATATCAGCACCTATGAAATATTGTCGTCGGATGTCTGGATTGCAGTGCTCTTTTTCCTCCTCTTGCAGTGGCGCAGCAGGAAACTGGCAGGACTCGGCATCCTGGTAATGCCGTTATCTTTTCTGATGATGGGTTTTGCCCTTACCGGTTCGCGGGATGTGCGCCTGCTGCCCCCGACCCTGCGGAGTGCCTGGCTCGTCGTCCATGTCGTCTTTGCCAAGCTCACCGTTGCCGCCATGTTGATGGCTGTTGCACTTTCCATAGGTTATCTGCTTAAACGGAAACGCGATGGAGCCGAAAGCGTGCTGCTCGCCAGACTGCCCGATGGGCGTGTGCTGAATGACTTCATCTACCGGCTGGTGGTGTTCGGTTTCATTGCCCTGACCATTATGATCATTACCGGTGTGATCTGGGGCAACTATTCCTGGGGGAGTTACTGGTCCTGGGACCCGGCCCAGACCTGGTCGCTCGTTGTCTGGTTCGTGTACGGCAGTTACCTCCATGGACGGATGACATTTCGCTGGAGTGGCGCCTTGTCGGCCTGGTTCGTCATCTTCGCCTTTGCTTTCAGTGTATTTGCTTTTTTTGTCATGCCGTACTTCGTGAAGGATCTCCATTCCCAATATATGGCAAGGTAGTTTCATGTGCAGAAAATGGTTTCGCATTGTTAATTTGGTGTTGTCATGTGTGCTTCTGGTGTCTGCCGTCGGTTGTGACAGAAAGCCGATGGTCGGTGATGATTTCAAGTCTCGCATACGCCGGTATGACCAGTACATTGGCGAACTGTTTTCGACCTATGACCTGAAACCCTTAAGGGACAGTCTTACGGAGAGTCATTTCAACAGGCTCGACCACCGGCTTACAGGGTTTAAAAATGCCAACAGGCGTATGAAATCGACTGTACAGCAGATTGAGTTTCTGGAATTCAAGGATGACGGCACCGGAAAAACCGGATTCCCGCGGGCACTGGTCAAGACAAGGGAGACATGGGACGTCCGTCATATTGATGGTCGAACCGGTCAGGTTGTGAAAGAAGTCAAAGGGCTGGTATATGATCTTTTATATGAATTCGAGCTGCACGATGGTATGTGGCAGATCGATGCGGTTAATGTGCTGAAAGAAATTCCTCCTAAGTAAAAGCTGTTGCAAACAGTCGCACTGCTCCCCTGCCGCTTTCGTGAACACCTGCACCCGGAAGGTGGACAATCCTGCATTCTCCCGACCAAAGTTATTCACGGCCAAAATTTTGGCTGATGCTATGGTATCATTACTCGAATAAGTAAGTTGGGCACACAAAGCCGCAGCAGATCTGGCTGAGCAGTGCCCTGGCTTCGCGGGGGTAATCTCGTTCGAGGTACTACTTGATGCTCGTTCTCAATGGACTGATGCCATGTGCCTGCTCTGTCCTTCTGGCAGCGGTTTTTCTCCTGTTGCCTCTGGGCACAGAGACCTCGCTGGCCGGAGATGGCGCCGCCACCGCTCCGCCTACGGCGGCTGCACCGGTCCCGGAGGAAAGTCCGGCGCCAGTGGACCGGACGTTCACGGAACAAATGGTCGGTATCGGCAAGGAGATGGAGGAAACCCACGACCGGATCGAGCAAGACATTCTGGAGCGGGTGATCCGTCTCGACGATTTTTTCGGCAACGTGAAGACCGAGGCGCAGCGCAAAACAAGGTACCAGCTCCGCTGGCGAAATTCCTTCCGGGTGGATGAAGATGGAAACATCCAGCCAGGGATGACGCTTCGGGCCAGCGTGGTCCTCTCACGGATCAGCGACCGGCTGCGCTTGGCCATCACCGGTGAGGACGAGCCGGATCAGACCACACCGGGGCTTCCGCAAGACCCCGGCAACCCCGGTTTTGACCGGACGTCCCGGAATGCCCGTCTCGTCAATACGGAACTCCGTTACGGACTGGTCAAAACCACAGACCTGGATCTGTTCCTCGGCGCCGGCTTCCGGGTGAAGATTCCTCCGGAAGGGTTCGTGCGGAGCCGTTTTCAGTATATCCGCAATCTGGACGAGGTTTCCCTCTTACGGTTCGGGGAGACGCTTTTCATCAAGAATACCAGCGGTCTCGGCGAGACCACCGAGATAGACCTGGAACGGCTCCTGGGTCGTTACAAGATAGTACGCTGGGCCAATTCCGGCACCGTTTCCGAGGAGTTCCGCGGCATGGAGTGGGGGACGGAACTCTCCCTGGCCAGGGAGCTCTCTCCCCGAAGTGCCGTAACCGTCGGGGCCGGCGTCTACGGCAACACCCGCGATGCGGCAATGGTGGGGAGCTACAAGATATTCACCCGCTACCGGCGAAACTTCCTGCGGGACTGGCTGTTCTACGAACTGGAGCCGGAAGTCTTCTGGCCGAGGAATGAAGCCGGGCAATACCTTGCCAAATTTGCCATTACCGCGCGGATCGAGGTGGTGTTCCAGGGGAATGCCGCCAAAGAAAGAACCGTTGGCGGATTGCCTTGAGGAGCCGATGGACCGCAGAATGCTCGTAATCGCCCACCGGGGAGCCTCGCACGATGCCCCGGAAAATACCATCGCTGCCTTCAGGCTGGCTTGGGAGCAGGGAGCGGATGGTATCGAGGCGGACTTTCGCCTGACCAGGGACGGGAAGATCGTCTGCATCCACGACGAGACCACCGCTCGCACTGCCGGCAAGGCCGTTGCGGTGGCCGATGCTTCGCTGGCCGAACTCCGCCGGCTCGATGTCGGCGCTGGCAAGGCTGAACGCTGGCGCGGCGAGCGGATCCCGACCCTGGAGGAGATTCTTGCCGAACTCCCGATCGGGAGTTCGATCTTTATCGAACTGAAGGACGGTCCGGAAATGGTGGCGCCGCTGCGGCAGATCCTCACCGGTGCGGGGATCGCTCCGGAGCGGGTCAGGCTGCTCGCCTTCAGTCCGCTGCTGGTTGGGCTGCTCAAGGAGCAGTTGCCGGAGTTCAGGAGCTGTCTGAACCTGTCGTACCGCCGGGTAGACGGGGTTCATACGCCGCCCCCGGACCAGGTGGCAGCACTGCTGGCCAGCTGCCGGGCCGACGGGCTCTCTTCGGCATCCAGTCCGCTGCTCGATGCCGGTTTCGTTGCAAAGCTGCGCCGGACTGGCCTGGAACTCCACGTCTGGACCGTCGATTCGCTGCGGACTGCCCGCCATTACCGGGCGCTGGGGGTCGACTCGATCATGACCAACCGGCCCGGGCTGGTGCTGCCAGTCGTCCAAGCGGACAGGGGTTGTCGGTGAACCGCTACGCCTACCTTACCTCCGGCCGGGCCATCGCATTGATGGAGGCCGTCTCGCGGGTGCGGGTGAACATCCATGGCCGGGAGCAGATCCCGGACGGTTCCCTCATCTTCGTCATCAACCACTTCACCCGGATCGAGACCCTGCTCCTCCCGTACCATATCTACTCCCTGACCGGCCGGCCGGTATGGTCGCTGGCCGATGCGGCCATGTTCGGCGGTACCCTCGGCAAGGTGCTGGACGCGGTCGGCGCCGTTTCGACCAGTGCGCCGGACCGGGACCGGCTGATCGTGAAAAACCTCCTGAGCGGTGAGGCCAACTGGATCATCTTTCCCGAAGGGTACATGGTTAAGGACAAGGCAATTGTCGAAAGGGCTCGTTACGCCATCTTCCGGGCCGGCGGCCGGCTTCCCCCCCATACCGGTGCTGCATCACTGGCGCTAAGGACCGAGTTTTACCGGCAGCGGCTGCGCCTGCTGGTTCGGGAGCTGCCCGACGAGGCGGAGCGTCTGCGGCAACTGTTCGGCATCGATGACCTTGCGCCGGTGCTTGCCGGCCGGACCCTGATTGTGCCGGTCAATATCACCTATTACCCGCTCCGCGCACGGGAAAATGCCTTGAGCCGCCTCGCCGACCGGTTTTTCGGTCAGGTGCCGGCGCGCTTCCACGAGGAACTCATCACCGAGGGGGCAATGCTTCTCGAAGGTGTGGACATCGACATCCGTTTCGGCCGCTTCATCGAGGTGGGCGAGCGTCTGGAGAGCGTCCCGATCAGGCGGGACGTCTCCTCGCTCCGGCGGATCGATTTCAACGACCGCCTTCCGTCCCATCTGGAGATACGGCGGGAGGCGAGTCTGCTCACGAAGCGTTACATGGGGGCGATCTACGGGCTTACCACGGTAAACCACGACCACCTCTTCGCGTCGCTGCTCCGCGCTCTCCCGTTCAGGGCGTTCGCAGCGGACGATTTTCGGCGCCGGGCATTTCTGCTCATCCAGAAAATGGGAGAGAGCGGCCTGTGCCGGCACCAGAGCCTGGAAAACAGCCAGATCGCCCTGCTCACCGACGACCGTTACCACAAATACCGGGAATTTCTCGCCCTCGCCCTCGAAACCGGTGTGCTGCGCCAGGAGGGGGCGCTGCTCGTCAAAGACCCGGCAAAATTCTCGTCTTCTTTTGATTTGCATCGAGCCCGGATCGACAACCCGATCGGCGTGGTGGCCAATGAGGTGCTGCCGCTGGTCAAACTGCAGCGGTTAGTGCGGATCATGGCCTGGCTGCCACCTCAGATGGCGCGGTACCTGGCCGGTCGCCAGCTCCTGCGCCAGGCGGAGCGGGATTTTGCTGCGGATTACCACGCCTTCTTCCACACCGGCGAGTCAAAGGGACGGGAGGTCGGCCGGCCGATACTGATCCGCGGCTCAAGCAGGGAACTTGGTGTCGTCCTGGTTCACGGGTTTCTGGCCGCGCCGAGGGAACTCAGGGGGCTTGCCGAGTACCTCGGCCGGCAGGGTCTGTGGGTCTACGTGACGCGCCTCAAGGGGCATGGTACCTCGCCGGAAGACCTTGCCCGGCAGAGCGGCAGCGACTGGCGCGAGTCGGTCGACGTCGGGTTCGCGGCCATGGAGCTGATCTGCAAACGGGTGGTCGTCGGCGGGTTTTCGTTCGGCGGCGGTCTGGCACTGGAGTGCGCGGCCCGGCTCGGCAGTGTGGCCGGGGTCTTTGCGGTCTGTCCACCCATGCGGCTGCAGGATATCTCGTCGCGGTTCGCCCCGACCGTTGTAGTCTGGAACCGGCTCATGGATTTCCTCAAATATCACGAACGGAAAAAGGAGTACGTGGAGATCGTTCCCGAGCATCCGGAGATAAATTACCACCGGCTTCCCGTTGCGGCGCTGGCGGAGATGGGAGCGTTCATGAAAGAGCTGGAAGCGAAGCTGCCGTCCGTTTCCGCGCCGGCCCTGGTTATCCAGGCGAAAGGGGACCCGGTGGTCGATCCCGCCGGATCAAAGCTGCTCTATGACCGGCTCGGTTCCGGGCAGAAAGGCTACCGGTTGTTGAATCTCCACAATCACGGTATTCTCCAGGGGGAGGGGGCCGACAAGGTCTATGCGGTCATCGGGGAGTTTATCGAAAAGCTACGGGAATTGAGGTGAGCCTGTCGGGCAGAAACCGGCTGATCTTTATTCAAGCGGGGCGCTGCCTTCCAATTCAGACCGCGGAAAACAGCGTTGAGAAATGGTTATCCGGCAAGGGTGAAATAAAAGACCGCCCCTTTGCCTTCCTCGCCTTCCGCCCAGATCTTCCCACCGTGCCGTTCGATGATCCGCTGCACCGTGGCCAGCCCGATGCCTGTCCCCTCGAACTCTTCCCCGTGCAAACGTTCAAACACCCGGAACAGTTTATCCTTGTAGGCCATGTCGAACCCCACGCCGTTATCCTTCACAAAAAACAGCTCTGCACCGCGTTTCCGTATGCTGCCGACAGATATGGCCGCCCGGGGAGTTTTCGATGTATATTTCCAGGCATTGCCGATCAGGTTCTGGAGAACCATGTCCACCAATAGTGCATCACCACGGGCGGTAAGCCCTTCTGCAATTTCGATCCGCACGGCTCGCCCCGGTTCCGATTCACGGAACATGGCGGCTGTCTTCTTGGCACGCTCACTAAGATTCAAATCGACAATTTTAATATCTGTCCGGGATATTCGGGAAAAAAGGAGCAGGTCATCGATCAGCGCCCCCATGCGACTGCTGGCAGCACAGATCCGATCGAGATAGCCGCGCCCCTGAGCGTCGAGCTTCTCACGGCACTCTTCTTTGATTATGGCGGTAAAGCCGTTGATATGCCTGAGCGGTGCCCGCAAATCATGGGAAACCGAGTAGCAGAACGATTCAAGTCCCCTATTCGCCGCCGCCAGTTCACTGGTACGTTCAACCACCCGTTGTTCCAGCTCATTGTTCAAGCAGAGGAGTTCTTCCTCCGCTCTTTTCTGGGCCGTGATGTCGACAAAACTCTCAATAAAATGGGGGATGCCGTTCAGGGTTACGCGCCCGACCGTTTTCAGCACCGGCACTTCGCTGCCGTCTGCAGCCAGAATTATTCGTTCGGTATTGTCGATAGAAAGGTTCAGGTCTTTCATGGGACAGGCACCGTTGCAGGCCGGACAGATGAACTTGAAGCAGACCTGCCCGATAATGTCGGCGCGCTGACGGCCGATGATGCGCATGGCGGTGTTATTCGCGTCCGTTATCACATTATCTTCTTCCCGCACCAGGATGATCCCGGACTCGAGGGAGGAGAAAATGGTCTAGATCGGAA